>CAMNGG010000366.1 GCA_946537975.1 uncultured Treponema sp.
CGAAAACTGACTTCGCACTGCTGGCAATTCTAAGCTAGCTACAGAATCAGCTGCTTATCTCAACAAACTCAGTACATTCTGTGACTGAGAATTAGCCTGAGCCAGCATTGCTGTACCAGCCTGCTGAAGTACAGAATTCTTTGTGAACTCTACCATCTGTGAAGCCATATCAGCATCGCGGATGCGTGATTCTGAAGCCTGGAGGTTTTCAGCACCAATATCAAGTCCTCTTACTGTGAGTTCAAGACGGTTCTGGTAAGCACCAAGGTCAGCACGCTGTTTGTTGATCTTCTTCAATGCTTCGTCGATAGTTCCGATTGCGCGGTTGGCATCTTCCGGTGTAGCAAGTGAAAGCTTCTCTTCTGTACCAAGTTCGCGAACACCAAGAGCTGCAGCAGACATAGTACCGATAAATACCTGTACTCTCTGATCCATGTTAGCACCAATATGGAACCACATAGAAGCAGTTACTACATTTTCTCCTGTTGGCTGTGCGAAACGGCCAGTAAGCATGTTCATGCCGTTAAACTGAGCGGCAGAAGCAACGCGGTCAACTTCAGATACAAGGGCAGAAATTTCAACCTGAATCTGCATACGATCTTCTTCAGAGTAGATTCCGTTAGAAGCCTGAACTGCAAGCTCGCGGATACGCTGCATGATGTCAGTTGTTTCCTGGAGGTAACCCTCTGTTGTCTGGATAAAGCTGATACCATTTGAAGCATTCTGTGAAGCCTGGTTCAAACCGCGGATCTGTGCGCGCATCTTTTCAGATACTGCGAGTCCTGAAGCATCATCACCTGCACGGTTGATTCTCATGCCTGAAGATAATTTCTCCATGTCTTTGTTAAGACTGAGACCTGTAACTCCGAGCTGACGATTGGCAAACATTGCCGACATGTTGTGGTTGATAACCATAATATTCCTCCTTGGAATGTGAGCAGAAGAATCCTTTCTTCTGTTTGAAAAGATGCAAAAATGCGTAAATGTTTTACAAGGCTACATCTACACATTTTTGCCCGAAACGTCTGACCGCTGCTTCTACGAAGTCGTTACAGTCATGACACTTCTACATTGAATATCGGCAGGATATTTGAAATACTTTAATAAAAATTTCAAAAAAAATTAAAAAAAACTGAAATAAAACAGCATACTGTTTTATTTCAGTTTTTATGTGTTTCAAAATAATTTTGTTGAGTTATCGCAAAAGTTCCTGCCGATATTTTCTTACGACTGAGCGGGAAGGTTACTGTTGAAAATTATCAATGATTCTTTTAAGGGCGCGAACTGCTTTACCTCTATGGGAGATGGCATTTTTTTCGTCTGCGGTGAGTTCTGCTACTGTTTTGTTGAACTCAGGGAGGAAGACGATTGGATCATAGCCAAAACCGCCGCTGCCAGCCTGTTTTGAAATATCGTCAATTAAGGCTCCTTCGAAGGTTTCTTGGGCTACAAAAAGGCGGTCTGGGCCGCAGTACATTACCATTGCGCAGGTATAGTGACAACTGCGTTCTCCATGAAGATAAGCGCCTTTTGGAAGTTTTCCTTTTGCAATTGCGTCGTTTGTCTGCTGAATAAGGAAAATATTCTGTTCTTCCTGGCTGATTTTGCTGCCGTCTGGCTTTCCCTGCATGAAGGAAGGTCCGGCGTAGCGGGAAGAGAAAATGCCGGGCGCTCCACCCAGGGCGTCCACGCAAATTCCCGAATCGTCTGCGATAACAGGGCAATGTACAATATCATAAAGTGTACGTGCCTTAATCAGACTGTTTTCGTAAAAGCTTGTTCCTGTTTCATCAGGATCAAAATTAATTCCTTCATCAGAAGGAATAAGTATTGTGTGTTCTGGTAAAAGCTCACACATTTCTTTTTTCTTATTTTTGTTTCCGGTAGCTAAGTAAATTTTCATGCTTTTAATATAATGAAAAATACCAGACTGAACAATAATAAGAAAAGCATTCAACCTTTTTCCCGCTTATTCTCTTCTTCCCTTTCTAAATCCTTTCTTGCGCAATTGATGTAGTAATTCACCTGGCGTTCACAGATTCCCATCAGATTTGCAACAGTTTTATTTGTCGGTCTTAAATAAATATGACCTTTTTCAAAGGCATTGTTGAGACTCTTCCAGTTATGCCAGTGCTTTTTCTCCTTGCAGGCATAATGCTCCTTTAAGCGCCTCAGCTTTTCCTGATCCAGGTCGCAGTCGAGCTTCTGTATGATTTTTCTATACCTTTTGTGATGATAGTAGGCGAAATTGCGTCTTTCCTGCGCTCTTTCCCGTCTCCTGGTTTTGTAATCCAGAGATTCCTTACACTGCTGAATCAGATTGTAAAAATATTCCTTCTTGATTCCGGAAATCTTGCATATTCGTTGAATCTGGTCATCTGTAAGATAGTAGGAAGATTTTAATGCCAGAACAATGATTTTTTTATTATCATGTTTCAGGCTCAGGTTTTTAAGGGCCTCCTGAATTTCTTCAGGGGGGATATGCGGGGGAGCAAGCGGAGCTTTTGGAAGGTCAAAGTTGTTAAAATCAATTCTGTGGTATTTTTCTTTCTTTTCTTCAAGGGTAAGAATACATTCCTCAAAATTGATTTTTTCTTTCATTGACTGAACCATCTGCTGCTTGATTTTAGTGTTAATGATTGTACAGATATAACAGTAAAGATAGGTGAAAAAATCTCCGAAGGCAGGATTAAACTGATTCAAAAGTCTGTTGCCTTTTTCAATCAGATTCAGCAGAACCTCCTGCCTGAAATCTTCATCGTACTTTTGAAGTCCAAAAATCGGGTAGTTTTTGACAACAAAAGTGCAGATGTGTTTAATCATTTCTTTTTCGCTGATTTCACCTCGCAATAGTTGATCTGACAGTTCGTTTAATTCCATCGAGTTCATTTTACGTACCTCTTCTTTTTTTATATGGGAGAGCAGAACGAGTTGCTGGAATTTCCCTGTAAAGATTATTGTTGCAATTTCTGTGCCAAGCAGATATTTTTTTTATTATTGAAGCTTTTTTTTATAAATTGGGATTTTCATACTTGACCTGACTGCATCAAAATGATATTATTTATACATCTTTTGGCGACTTAGCTCAGTTGGTAGAGCACACGGCTCATATCCGTGATGTCAATGGTTCAATCCCATTAGTCGCTACTTGTAAATCCAGACATTGCTCTGGATTTTTTTATTTAACATATTTCACAAAATTCTTGTTAAAATAAAATAATCGGTTTATAATTATTAATACTATTGGAAACTAACATAGGAGAATAAGATTTTATGAAGAAGATATTAATTGTACTTGCAATTTTTGCAGTATTTTCTACAGCACTTTTTGCTGCTGATAATACCAGTGCCGCTGCTCCGGAGCGCACAGAAGGAAAATGGACAGACCTGTCCTATGTAAACGTTCCTGTTCTGAAAATTCTTGAGGGTAAGGATGGTTATGCTGTTATTTATCAGAAGAATAAAACTGGGGTTGGTAATGTTGTAATTCCAAAAAAATGGGGAAAAGGCAGCAGCGAAGCACCAAGAAAACTTAAATTCCGTGCAGTAAAAACATCTCTTGGCGCCTATATGACTATTGTTAAAGATGGCGGCGAATTTAAGCGTGTCATTCTTTCAATTCCTATGAATAAGAGTAATTCAATCTGGGGTATGGTAGATTCCCGCAAAAATATGGAAGGTGCCGATAAAGATACTCTGGAAGACTTGGAATTCTAGACTGAAATACGGTATTATAAAAGAGGGTTGTAAACCCTCTTTTTTTTTGTTTAAAGGATTGCAGGTTGAAAATATAATTCAACCTGCAAAACGACTGAGTCAAGGCTTTAAGCGAAGCGTGCCTTGACCAGGCGTATATAACGGAAATTGCAAATGTTTAAATTACCTCAAGAAACAATCGAAGAATTCAAATCTTTTATAGAAAAACATGATTTCTTTTTTATTGCAGGACATAAAGAACCGGATGGTGATTGTATTACCTCGTGTCTTGGAATAGCCGCAATACTTGATTATTTTAAGAAACCTTATCAGCTGCTTTCTGCGGGACCTTTTAAGAGAAACGAGGTTATCCGCTGGCAGGATAAGTTTTCTGATACTATGGAATTTCAGGATGAAAGTGAGCGTAAAAAAAGCGGTTTATTTATAGCTGATTGTTCTGAAATCTTACGAATTGGTGATATAGACGGTGATTTGAAAAATCTGGATACCTTTGTAATCGATCATCATAAAACAAGCGGGCTTACAGACGGAATGCAAGGCCATGTTAATCCTGAGGCTCCTGCCTGTGCTTTTTTAATTCAGCTTTTTTACGAAAAACTGATTGGAATTATTCCTTCTGAACTTGCTAAAACTCTTTTCTTTGGAATCTGTACAGATACAGGCTTTTTCAGATTCCTGACTGAAAATTCTTCTGAAGTTTTTGCTGCTGTAAGCCGTCTTGTTGCTTCTGGTGCAGATCCACGGACAACCTATCGTGAAATAAATTCAGGTAAACCTTATTCAACAAGAAAGCTTCTTGGCATTCTTTTGGGTAAAGCAGAAAGATATCTTGACGGCAGACTGGTAGTAACCTGGGAATCTCTGGAAGATACAAAAAAATGGGGCCTTGAAGGCCGCGATTCAGATTCACTTTATCAGCTGATGCTGAGTGCTAAAGGTGTAGAGGCTGTAGTATTCCTTCGTCAGGATACAGAGACAACCTGTACCGGCGGCTTCCGTTCCCAGGATAAAATTGACGTTTCTTTAGTTGCGGCAAAGTTTGGCGGTGGCGGCCACAAAAACGCCAGCGGAATGAGTTGTAACGGAAGGGTTGAGACCCTGATTCCACAGATAGTAAAAGAGTTTGCACGAATAATGTAGTAGATTCTGAATCAAGTTCATAATGACAGGATCTCGGAACGGCTTTTGAAAGTGCGGGAGCAGAAAAAGACCTCAGGCTGCATCGAGGCGATACAGGAACGCCGGTTCGACGGAAAATACGAGCGAAGCGACGAGCGCTCGCCAGCAGCCTGAGGGATTTTTCAGCGGTAGCACTTTCAAAAACCGCTACCTGAGATTACTTCCATTTATTAATGATTTTGCAAAATCAACTAATTCATTCGCTTCTGAATCTGTGTAAGGATATATGTCGTTGTAATCAGGGTCTAAACAATTCTTATTCATAAACTGAGCAAACTGCCAGCTGGCGTCTTCAGGCAGCAGTTTTGCCATTTGCTCAATATCTTCTTTTGTAACTAAGCCCGGAACCAGCACTGTGCGCCATTCACGGCAGTCGGCAGGATAGGAGGCTGCAAGCTCTGAACTTTCACGAAGAGCTTTTTCAAAAAAATCTGATTTCCCAAAGTAGAGAGAGGACTCTCCGCAAATTAAAGTAGAGTAGCGGGAAGGTGAAGTTTTTATGTCCATGGCAATAAAGTCCGGGCGAAGACTGTCATCTTCAATCAGAGTCCGTAATTTTTCCGGCAGGGTTCCGTTTGTATCAATTTTGATTTTATAGCCAAGCTCTTTTGCACGGCTGATTATAAGCGGCGTATAAGGATTTAGAAGAGGTTCTCCGCCGCTAATTACAAGCCCGCTTAAAATACCCTGCCGCTTTTCCAGATGGGCAAAAAGCTCTGCTACTGTATTAAGGGGTTCTGTTTCTGTCCCAGCCGGTATTTCTGAATCGCTAAGAACAAGTCCTATATTATAGCAGTAGGGGCAGCGGATATTACAGCCTTTTAGAAAAAAAGAACCTGCGACGCGTCCCGGAAAATCTACACATGTAGTTTTTACAAGGACACCCGCAGGTTTATTAAGGTCAAGCTCTGACATTATGCAGTAACTGCTACCTTATTAAAAACAGCTTCAAGCTCTTCAACATTGTGGCAGCGTGCTGTTTCTACTCCAGCTTCATTGTAGAAGATTACAGTTGGAGAAGCGAATACTCCCTTCTTTGCAGCTTCTGCAAGACCTTCTTTTGTATCTACATCAATAGAACGGCCTGGCATTTCGAGAGTGCTCATAAAGTCCTTTACTGGAGGACAGTTAGGGCAAGTCTGTCTTGTATACATTTCATAGGTAACGCTTGTTGTATCTGCAAGCTTTTCTGCGGCATTCATTTTAGCAGGTGCCTTGCGTACACATGGCTGATCTGCGGCAGTAATATCATATTCCTTGCTGGCTTCGAGAGTAAACATTTTACGCTGATCAAACTCATCGCGCTTACCTTTATTCCAGTGCTTTACGGCACGGTAGTAACCTACGATGCGTGCGTAAACCTCAGTCTCGGTTCCATGAACGTCTTTGAGTGCTTCCTTTGTTTCTGCAATTTCAGCCTCAATCTGTGCAAGTGTTCTTTTTTCCATAATCTTTTTTCTCCTCCCAAATTATTTAATTTTCACACCCACACTAAATGTAGTGTGGATTATTGGTTTTGTCAATACTTTAGACACTAGAATTCTCGGCATTGTGCCTTAAATTCTTTAATTCTTTTCAGCAAGAACCTTCTCTTTTTCTGCTTCAAGCTCCTTAAGCTTTTCCTTAAGAGCCTTTTCCTTCTCGGCCTTACACTTAGGACATTCGAACTGCTGTCCTACCAGATAGCCGTGAACCTTACAGATAGAGTAGGTTGGCGAAACAGTAAAGAATGGAATGCGGTACTTGCTTGCGATTGTGCGAACAAGGTCTGCGCAGCTCTTCCAGTCTTTAAGAGCCTCACCCATAAAGATGTGGAACATTGTTCCGCCGGTATACTTAGTCTGCAGAGCTTCCTGATGGTCGAGGGCTTCGAATACATCCGCTGTATAATCAACCGGCAGCTGTGAAGAGTTAGTATAGAAAGGCTCGTTTGTTCCGCTTGTAATGATATCAGGGAACTGCTCCTTGTCGTGTTTGGCAAGACGGTAAGATGTAGATTCTGCCGGAGTTGCTTCGAGGTTGAAGAGGTCTCCTGTTTCCTCCTGGAAGTCCTGCATCTTCTCACGCATGTGCTGCAATACCTTTTCTGCAAAAGCCTTTCCCTTAGGATCTGTGATATCTACTCCAAGGAAGTTGAGACAGCATTCGTTCATACCGCAGAGACCGATTGTGTTGAAGTGGTTAACAAGGGTCTTGAGGTAGCGTCTTGTGTAAGGGAAGAGGCCGCCGTCATAAAGCTTCTGAATAACCTTACGCTTTGTGCAGAGGCTTTCCTTTGCAAGCTCCATAAGGTAATCAAGGCGCTTGTAGAATTCCTCTTCGTTGTTAGCAAGGTAGCCAATCTGTGGCATGTTGATTGTTACTACACCGATAGAACCTGTGAATTCGTCTGCACCAAAGAGACCACCACCACGGCGGCGGAGCTCGCGCTTATCCAGCTGGAGACGGCAGCACATAGAACGTACATCGCTAGGGTTAAGGTCTGAGTTTACAAAGTTCTGGAAGTTTGGAGTTCCGTACTGAGCTGTCATTGTAAAGAGCAGCTTAGCGTTTTCTGAGTTCCAGTCGAAGTCGCGTGTAATGTTATAGGTCGGGATAGGGTAAGCAAATCCGCGTCCGTTAGCATCACCTTCAATCATAAGCTCAATGAATACCTTGTTAATCATATCCATTTCTTTCTGGCAGTCGCCGTAAGTATAATCCTGTTCCTTACCGCCTACGATAGCCTTTTTATTCTTAAGGTCATCAGGACATACCCAGTCCAAAGTGATGTTTGTAAACGGAGCCTGTGAACCCCAGCGGCTTGGTGTGTTTACACCGTAAATGTATGACTGAATGCACTGGCGAACCTGTTTTTCTGTAAGATGATCTGCACGGATAAAAGGTGCGAGATATGTATCGAATGAAGAGAAAGCCTGTGCTCCTGCCCATTCGTTCTGCATAATGCCAAGGAAGTTTACAATCTGATTTACAAGTGTAGAAAGGTGAGTTGCCGGAGTAGAGGTGATTTTATCCGGAACACCACCGAGTCCTTCTACAATTAACTGGCGGAGAGACCAGCCTGCACAATAGCCTGAGAACATAGAAAGGTCGTGGATATGGAAGGCGGCTGTTTTGTGGGCTTCTGCAATTTCCTTTGAGTAAATATTGTTAAGCCAGTAGTTAGCTGTAATTGTTCCTGAGTTGTGGAGGATAAGTCCACCAAGCGAGAAGTTTACGTTAGCGTTTTCGTTTACACGCCAGTCACTCTGAGCAAGGTAGCCGTCCATTGTCTTGTTGATGTCAATCATGAGGCTTTTTGCATCACGCATTGCTTCGTGGCGGGCACGGTAAAGAATGTAGGCCTTGGCAACTTCTACTTCTTTGTTTTCGATGAGAACACTTTCTACGATGTCCTGAATCTCTTCGATACCAGGAATAGAATGTACACGGTTTCCTGCAAGCAGCAGACGAAGCTTTTCTTCTACCATGTCTGTAAGCTTAGCGGCTTTGTCAGGATCATTGCGCTTTTCTACAGCCTCAATAGCCTTGTCGATAGCTGCTTCGATTTTTGTTCTGTCATAAGCTGTGATTTCACCAGAGCGCTTTACTACAGACTTAAGGAAGCCTTTTGTTTCTGAATCGGAGCTGTTTCCAAGGAAACTTCTCCATTCTGGAAAGATTGATTGATCACTCATTTCGTTTTTCCCCTCTTTTCTATGTTCTTTACTTCAGTTATGAATTCATCGAGATTTTCAAAATGCCGGTAGACTGATGCAAAACGGATGTAAGCTACCTTGTCGATGTCATACAGTTTTTCAAGCACAAGCTCTCCCAGCTCGGTCGTGGAAATTTCACGGTTTTCACGGCCTTTTTTAATTGCGAGATCTTCAATGTCATTGGAAAGCTGTTCTACCATAGAGGTTGCAACAGGACGTTTTTCAAGAGCCCGTATAATTCCTTTTTCAAGTTTATTACCGTCAAAAGGTTCACGGCGTCCGTCGCGTTTGATAACCATAAAGGGTTTTTCGTCAATACGTTCATAACTGGTAAAGCGATAGCCGCAGGCAAGACATTCACGTCTTCTGCGTATACTTTCACCGTTTACCATCGTTCTTGACTCAAGGACTTTGTCCTCAATGTTACCACAGTAGGGGCAGCGCATTGTTTCCTCTCACTTTTTATTTCTAGCGTTTTGAATCTGATATTTACATAATAGTACACTAAATATGGATACTCAAGTGATTTTTTGGAAATTCAGCGAATTTATTTTAAACTTTTTTTCTTGACAAATTTTTTTTTTATGCTTAGGTCAGATTTTCGGCTGTCTACTCTTGACTATTTTTTGATTTTAGAATTCTTTTTTGTTTTTTTCTCTGTTTTTTTTGTTTTTTTAGATTTTTTGAGCTTTCTTTCATCCGGAATGTAATCATAAGGAGTGAATACAAAGTAAGACCAGACGGCTGTTGCTGTAAAAATCAGGAGACAGAGATAGGCAAGCCAGTTTCCAAAGCGGGCGTAGGTTGTCATTTCCCGTTTGAAAACCGGTACTGTTACTGCGAGGGCGGCTTCTTCGAATAAAGGAAGATCCGCAATTACTTTACCGGCAGGATCTACAACAACAGAATAGCCGGCATTTGCCGAGCGAACAAGAGTTGTGCGGTATTCAATAGCTCTGTAGGAGGCAATAACAAAGTGCTGAATTTCACTTGATTTTTTGAGAGACCAGGAATCATCGGTTATGTTTATAAAAAGCTCACTTCCATTTAAGAAGAGAGGCCTCATTATATCTGTAAAGGCATCGTCAAAGCAGATTGGTGTGGAAACCCTGACTGTATAGGGAGTTGATTCTTCCTTAAACTGCTGCATATAGGTTTTATTAAGATTTATATCTTTAACGGCCGGCAGTTTATAGTTTTCTGTAAGACTGCAGGGAACGTCATAATAAACATACTGATCTCCTGGTGCCCAGCCTGCCGAAATGCCTACAACCTTTTCCATAAAGGCATGAACCGGCGGTATTTCCATAAAAGGAAGGGCTTCGGCAAAAGGAACGAGATGATTTTTTGCATAATAGCCGCGGTATATTCCTTCTGAATCATAAAGAAGGGAAGCATTGAAAAACTCTTTTGTTTTCCCGTATCTTACAAAGGAGCCGCCAAAAATAAAAGGTACTTTAGTTTCCTGAACAAATTCTGAAAGCGGCTTTGCTGACGGAAATATAGTATAAAAGGCTTCGGAATTCGGAAAAGCCTTCTGTAAACAGCCTTCGCTCCACACTATGAGGTCTGCTTTTTTTCCTGCCATAGCAAGCTCATCAATTTTTTCTTTTGTGAGCCTTTGCGAGGTAAGAATAGACTTTTCATCAGAATCTTCATTCCAGGGATTACTGTTCTGCTGAACGGTTATAGTTGTAAGCTCCTTTACAGGCTTACGGGTTTTATCATACTGGTAAAGTCCGTGAATAAGCATAAGCAGTAAAAGCATTCCGAAAAGCTTTGCTGTTTGAACTGTGTCTGCCGTTCTCTGCTTCTGCAGACTGTAGTTACCGTAAAACTGCATAAGAAATTCGGCGGCAATTGCATTGAACATCACTATTATAAAGGTAATACCATAAGTGCCAGTAATTGAAGCAGACTGCATTAAGAGGGGCCAGCGGAACATTGCGGAAGAAACAGTTCCCCAAGGGTAACCGAGAAAACCAGCGGATTTTACCCATTCATAAAGTGTATATACTACAGTAAAGTATAAAATCCGGAAGCAGGGAGAGCGTCTTATTGTTTTTAAGGATAAAAAGGAAATACCGGCATAATATTCATTAAGCTTATTCTGACATTCACTTGTGTAATAGGGCAGGAAAAAAAAGAGACCGAAGGCTCCGCCAATACAGGCAGTTCCTATAGCTGAGGCACCAAGAGTAAAAATCGCAAAATCCTTAAAATAGGCAAGCCAGAAGCTGGAAATAAGATGAGTTACAAGAGTTTGAATAAAGAAAGCGATAAAAGCAAGTCTGAAATCTTTAATCCTGTTAAAAGCCAGATATAATGGAATAAAAGCAGCAAGTGTATATGCCGGACAGCCGAAAAGATAGAGTTCGTTTGGAATAGCGGCTGAAAGCATAAAACCTGAGAAAACCGATGAAAAAATAACTTGTAAAATCAATTCCATTATATTATTATTTTAACAATATACATTGAAAAATTTCAAGGTAAAACAGGGTAATTAATAAAGGGAGGGTCCAATAAATGAAGGCAGTAAATGATGCACACGAATTGGAGTATGAAAATAAACCCGAGGTTGTGGCTAAAGCACCAGGCCGATTTCATCTGATAGGTGAACATTCCTGGTTTTTCAAAGATAAAACTATGTCTATGGCAGTAAATCTGCCGGTTTATGTTGCAATTTCAAAAAGAGATGATACATCTGTAAAATTCTACTTTCATCAGCTTAATGAGCGGAAAAAAGCAAGCATTACATCTCTAAAGCTTAAAAAAGAAGACCGCTGGGCAAATGCCATAAAGGCGATTATTTACGGTTTTACTTCGGCAGGCTTTACTCTTGGCGGAATGAATATAACGATTTACAGTGAAATTATTCCTTCTGCCGGCTTTGGAATTACTACGGCGGCTAAGGCAGCTGCCGCTCTTGCGATCAAAAATCTTTTTGAGCTTAATTGTTCTGATATGGAGCTGCTTCAGGTAATTGAACGCGGTAACAGACGCTTCCTTCAGACAAATAATTATATTTCTGATAGCTTTACAGCCCTTTTCGCAAAAAAGAACAATATCCTCATTACAGATCATTTTAAAAACACCTGGGATTATGTTCCTTTTAATTTTGAAGATAAAAAGATTCTTTTAGTTGATACAAAGGTTCCCCGTGTAGAGGTTTGGAACGAAGAAAGTCTGCATGAACCTCAGTATGCCCTTATTATGGGTGATATGAGGGAAAGAAAGCCTAATGTTTATGGCGGCTGGCGTTATATAGACGATGTAACTGATATCAACGAACAGCTTTCTGAGGTTGGAGAAGATGCAAGACGCAAGCTTCTTTCGGTGCTTTATGAGCATAATGATTTGCTTAATGCCCGTGAAGGTATTGAAAAAGGCGACTTCTTTAAGTTTGCCCGCTCGGTAAACCACAGTCATGAAACTATGAGGGATATGTTCAACATTTCCTGTCCTGAAATTGACTGGATTTTAAAACGCGTAAATGAGCTTGAACCTAATCTTGACTTTGTGCGCAACCCTGTAACCTGTGGCCGTATAACAGGCAAAGGCTTTGGACGCTGTCTTTATGCAATTATGCGTGAAGGTGATATGGAAAACTTTAAGGCAAAGATTGCAGAGTTTGAAAAAATCTTCGGCTTCCATCCAGACGTTTATGAAGTTGAGCCTGCGGATGGTGCTTCTTTAGTAAGGGATTAGTGTGGAGCGGGTATGAAAATTCTGCTTACAAACGATGACGGGATAGGCGCAAAGGGGCTTAATGTTCTTGCGGAAAAACTTGAAAATGCGGGACATTCAGTTTATGTTATTGCGCCGGATTCTAATCGTTCGGCCGTTTCCCATCATATTACCATGTACAGTATTAATACCCTCAAGGAAAATGGCAAAAACCGGTGGGCCTGCTCAGGGTATCCCTCTGATTGTGTATGCATTGGCCTGAAAAGCGACCTTTTTGATTTTAAGTTTGATCTGGTTATATCCGGCATAAATGAAGGTGCTAATATGGGAACTGATATTATTTATTCAGGTACCTGCGGCGCGGCGCGTCAGGCTGTTTTAGATGGAATTCCCGCAATTGCCCTTAGTGTAGATCCTGAAGAATGGACATCCGAATGCCGGGCAAATATAAAATACGAAGCAATGGCAGCATTTGCGGCAAATAATCTTGAGCAGCTTATTGCCTTTGCAAGTACTGAAGTTCCCCGTATATTTGTAAATGTAAACGGAGCTTCCCGTGATTCATATCTCGGAGTAAAATACTGTCAGTCTCTATGCATACGAGACTATGGAGACCGCCTTAAAATTGTGGAAAAGGATGGCGTTAAGGAAACTCATTTTATTCCCGGCGGTGCGCTTGCAAGAGAAGATAAGGCTTGTGATGCCTATAATGTAAAAGAAGGTTATTTAGCCATATCCAGGGTATTTGCGGAGCCTCTTGCTGCACAAATAGTGGACGGTATTCAATTTAAGGTGTAAAATAGTATAAATATATAAAAGGGTGGGGAAATTGCAAAACGATACAATTTTAGATGAAGGTAAAAACCTTTACTCTCAGAAACAGTATAAGAAGGCACTTGCTTTCTTTCTGGGACTTCCTTCGGATTCCACAGCAGACAAAATTGAAGTCTCTTATTATCTTGGGCTTTGCTATACTAAGCTTGAGCGTTATGATGATGCCCTTTTATTTCTTGAACAGGTAGTAACCTCCGGCGGAAACTTTGAAAGAGTTCTACAGTGCCGCTTTCTGCTTGCGGTAATTTATGCGCTTTCCGGACGTAAACGCCTTGCAGATTTTGAATTGAATAAGCTTTTAGAGACAGGCTATATGACAGCATCTGTATATGCGGCAATTGCCTTTGTGGCCTGGGAGCAGAACGATACAGAGCGCTGTCTAAATTATTATGAGCAGTCTCTTCGTGCGGATCCAGATAATGTTTCGTCCTTAAACGGCCTGGGCTATGTACTGGCCTGTCAGGAAAAGGATTTGACCCGTGCGCTTTCTCTTTGTAAACAGGCTGTAAAATCAGCTCCAAAATCTGCTGCCTGTCTTGATTCTCTCGGCTGGGTTTACTATAAGCTTGGACTATATAAGGATGCTCTGCAGTATCTTCAGCAGGCGGAACAGATAGATACAATGAATGTAGAAATTGCTGAGCATATAAAATCCGTAAGACTTAAGGCAGGGCATTAGCCGATGAAAAAAAGTACCGCTTTAATTTTTTCTGCTGTTTTTTCTGTTTGTACGCTTTTTGGTCAGGTAACGACCGATGATGCGGGACTCCGTGTTCCGGAAGACAGAATAAGAACCGGTAACGAAGGTTTTGCTTCAGAGGAATTCAGGCGCGGTGTACAGGCTTATTACAAGGGTGCCTTTAACGAAGCAATAGTTCAGTTTGAAAAAGCCCTGGCTTATCTGCCTGATGACAATCTTATTCTGGACTGGCTGGGAAAAGCCTATTACAAGGCAGGTCTTGAAGGCTCCGCTTTAAGCTACTGGAACAATGCAAGCGAAAACGGCTATGGCGGACTTCTGCTTGAAAATAAAATAGAAATTGTAAGGGAACGCCGCGTAACCGGAGACTCTACAGATAAGCTCATGCGTTATTCCGAAGCGGGTGCCTTCCCGGGAGAATTCCAGGGTAACCTGATTTTCAGCGGACCGGTTTCGGTACAGCCTAATTATGACGGTACAATGTGGATTGCCGCCTATAACACAAATGAGCTTATTTTATTAAATCAGAATGGAAAGGTAATTAACCGCGTCGAAGGACCCGTAAACGGTTTTGACCGGCCGAGCGATATACTTCGTCTTCATAACGGAAAACTTCTTGTGAGTGAGCACGCCGGAGACAGGCTGGCCCTGCTTGATGAAAAAGGTCATTTTGAACGTTATATTGCTTCACGGGGTAGAGCAAACGGTCAGCTTGTGGGGCCTCTTTATCTTGCACAGGATTATCTTGAACGTATATATGTAACAGACTATGGTAACCGCAGGGTAGATGTTTTTGATAAGGATGGTGAACCTGTATTTTTCTTCGGCGGCGCGGATGCTTCTTTTGCGGGTCTGAAAGGACCTACAGGTATTGCTGTAGCAGATGAAAGAGTATTCGTTGCGGATGATCAGCGTCAGTGTATTTACGAGTTCGACCGTGCCGGTAACTTTATCCGTGAACTGGTTGAGCCCGGGACATTTCTTAAGCCTGAGGCCTTGAAATATAAAAATGAAAGTCTAATTGTATGTGATTCAAACCGCATTGTTTCTGTTGATACAGATTCTGGAGCTTTATTTGAATATGTACGAACCGGTAATGCGCCAGGCCGTGTAACCTCTGCAAATCCGGATGTGAATGGAAACTTAATAGTAACAGATTTTACAGCAAACGAAGTTTATGTAATGTCAAAAGTACAGGAACTTGTGGGCGGTCTATTTGTTCAGATAGAACAGATAGATGCTTCAAAGTTTCCTAATGTTACAGTAGAGCTTCGTGTTGAAAACCGTCACCGTCAGCCTGTGGTTGGACTTCAGGAAGAAAATTTTTATCTTACAGAGAATATGAGGCCGGTTTCGAAGCTTAAAATGCTTGGCGCGGCTTCTAACAACACAGATGCTGATATTACAATAATAATTGACCGTTCCCTGAATAACACATTGCACAGTGTAGAAATAGAAAGCAGCGTAAAGGAAATTGCCGCTTCTATGAAGGGGCAGGGAATCCTCAGAATTGTTTCGGCCGGCGCTATTCCTGCTGTTGAATACGTTGGAAAACCTGATATGCTGGGAGACTTTAGCCTTGCCGCCTTAAAGACAAAAATAAGTTCTTCTGCTGCCTGTGACCTTGCAATCCGCCTTGCTTCTAACGATCTTATTAATGCCGCAAAAAAAAGAGGAATAGTTCTTATAACTGCCGGTAATGATAGCAGTCTTACTTTTGAAAAATACAATCTCGCAGAGCTTTCTTCTTATATGAACAATAATTCAATTTCTTTTTCTGTGATTCAACTGGATCAGGGCGCTTTAGGTGAAGAATTGGCATATGTCTCAGAAAGTACTTCCGGAGACCTTTATTATGTCTTCCGCCCACAAGGCCTTGGTGATGTTGTTAAGGATATAATTGAAGAGCCTCAGGGAATCTATCAGTTGAGCTTTACTTCCGCAATGTCTACAAACTTTGGAACAAATTATCTTCCGCTTGAAGCTGAGGTTTATCTGTTAAATCGAAGCGGTCGTGATGAAACCGGTTATTTTGCACCCCTTCAGTAAAGAAAATCAGCCGGTTTAATTAAACTCCGCTTTTGCACCTAAGGTCAGATTAATATTGATTTTATCAGCAAGCTTTTGATTAAGAATTAAGCTTCCTCCCAGTCCCGCGTTAAGACTGTAATAATCAAGAAATTCAATTTCTACAAAATGATTATAGGAATACTTTTGCTGGAATACCGCATTTACCCGCCCAAGACCGACAGTAAAGCTGTCTTTTCTTGATATTGAATAATCTGAATTTTTTACAGCAGGAAAAAGCTTTGGAAGCAGATCGCTTATAAGACTGACTTTAGAAGGTCTTGAATAGGAGAGGGTGTTTCTTGCATCCCAGTCACCGGCGTTTTCAAAAGAAAAGTTAAACTGTTCTGTAACAATAGCTTTTTCTGTAATAAAAAGCAGCAGCTGTGCAAAGGTCTGAATATTGATTTTATAAGACGAAGGTTCTTCTGCGGGAACTTTTAAGATTGCTGAAAGACTGGTTGTCACTTCTTCCTGATTAAACCAGCTGAATTGTTTTCCCTGGCTGCTGCTTCCAAAGTTATTAATTGAATTATTTGTAATTACTGCCTTAAACTGATACAAATCAGCAAGAGGAGGCTGCCTGTTTATTTCGCGGCTTACTGCCAGAGAGAGGGAAGAAGGTATATATAAATCCTTTTTAGAATTAAAGAGACTGCGTCGGAAGATTCCTTCATATTTTGCAGAATAATTATGTGATAATTTGTTTTTCAAATCTGAATCAAAAAGTTCATAAAAAGGAATGCTGGTGTAAAAAGACTTCCTTTCATTTTGAATTGAATAAAGCTTTTCTGAATCTTTCTGGTAATTTCCTCCATAAGCTGCAGCCTTTACAGCTCCTCCATTTCGAGAAATTTCAAAGCTGAAGGCCTTTTTTTCGGTTGTAAAAGGAATAAGCAGAGATAAAAATTCTTTATCAGTAAAAAGAGGCACTTCCGATGCGGAATTTTCTTCTTTTAATGAGTTATCTTCAGAAAGCTTATAGGTATCTGAAAGCTCATAGGTTAGTTTCGGCTTTATAGTAAGGGCTGTCTTGTTCAAAGGAATTGTTCCGTTCAGAGAGTATGACCAGAGACTTTTTCGTTCCTGGGCAAACTCCTTTCCTGTTGAAAATTCAAGAGAGGAAATATCTGCCCAGCTTTCCGCATAAGAGGAAGATACTGCATCTTTTTTGTTTTGCAGTATACTTTGTGAAACTTCAAGCTTTCCGCTGATACCGGCATCGCCTTCAAAAAGCTTTTGTGTGTAAGAAGCTGAAACAGAAGCGTTTTGTCTGCCCTGGAACTGCGAGTTGTAGGCTGAAGTTTTAAGGCTTGTCTGCAGGGGGATTTTTATCGGATTGAAATTCAGAGAAAAGTTATTTTCCTTTTTCAGTTCACTGACAGAAGTCCTGTAACGATAAGTGTCTTCAAAAGAGAAAAGCTTAAAAAGAAATGGCTGCTCATCGGTTTTTATACTGTGACCGGCCTCCGCAATTTCAGGCTTCTCAGTCAGTTTATTAAAAGATGCATCTGCTGAAAGCTGAAGTCCGCTGAAGGTAAGCCCACCCTGAGTCTTCGCAGTAACATAAGGAGCGGGTTTTGTAAAATTTCCGCTTCCCTGGTCTGAGTCAACTTTAATAAAGATATCTTTTAATATATCAAAATCCCCGGCCTTAATAAGACTTTGAGAATTTTTATACTGGGCAGAAAAGGCGTTTCGGATAGTGCCGTAATAAGAGGCTTCCTCGTAAGTGATTTTTTCAACCAGGGCAGTTTGTGAAGAGCTGCTTTGACAGATAAGCCTTGAAGGAGTAATTTCTTCATTTATTGTAAGACTGTAGGAGGAAGGGGTGATAGAAGCGTCATCAAATAAAACCTGTTTTTCCTTAGGTATAACTGTAATCTTGTGAATGCCTGTAGCGGCAGAAAGCTCTTCCAGTTTTTGAAGCTGAAGAATAAGAGCCTGTCTGCCCGCTTCTGAACTTCCCGTATCTTCATCAAGAATAAGGGTGAGAGGACCGCTTATAAGAGAGCTTTGCGAACCTGTCTGATTTTCCGGGGCTGTCTGAAAATCAAGCTCCATAACTATTTTTTTATAAGGGGAGAAATCTTCAGTAGTAAAGCTTACACAATTCATTTTTTCAGGCTTAGGATTTTTGGAAAGTGGATTTGCTTCCTGCTCTTTATTCCAGTCATTTATAATGTCCTGCCAGGAATAAAGCAGAAGTCCTTCTGAAGTATTGTCGTTTAAAAGTGAAAGCGCAGTTTTGTTACTCACAGTAAAGCCGTATTTTTCCCAGACGATTCCTGTTGAAAGGGCAGTAAAGCTGTTTTTACGGCTTCCATAATCAGCATATTTATTTTTTTCATTTACGGGCTGTCTTGTAGTAAGGAGAAAGTCACCCTTTAATTCCGGTAAAAAATTGATTTTTAATCCGGCAGCGGCGGCAAGAGCACCCGCAGAATAATCATTTGTTTCTTCCTGCCAGGTTATGAGAAGCTGGTCTGTATTTGAAACAGGAGTGTTTAATTCAATAACTCCTGTATTTTCATTAAATATAATCCCATTTAAAAGGTTTCCGTTTTTGTAAACCTGTACAGTTCCGGCCGCTGCTTTTTTTGATATGATAATTTCTTTTACCGGTGAATAAGAACGGGCCCTTATGGCAAAGCCAGCCTTGTGAGGAAGCTTCAGGTAGAGTTCGGGACAATCTTCCGCAAAAGGATAAACGCTTTCCCGCCTGTCTTTATTTATAATTGTTATGGTAGAGGTACCGGAATTAAAAAAGTCTTCATACAAATCGGTGTAGGCTTCATTGGCTTCTATTGCCTTAAACTTTGAAACCGGTATTTCTGATTTTTCTGCTATGACAAGATAGTCTGCAGAATTGCTGCTTTCTTTTTTTCTTCCGGTTTCATATACCGAAGGACATAAAAAAGGAGAAAAACCTTTTGAATTTTGAATTATGAGGGAAGGCTCTCCATCTACTTCTGTCAGCATTTCTTCAACCAGACTTTGAATCTGATATTTGTTACCTGCACCTAACTCCTTTTGTATGTTTCCGAAAAAGCTGCCTGGGTCATTCCAGTTTCCGCTTTGTGTAATAATTGAAGAAGG
>CAMNGG010000367.1 GCA_946537975.1 uncultured Treponema sp.
TTTCAATTCCGCCAGAAAAAAGGAGATGCGGTTTCTCATGTTGCTACTGTAGAAGAAGAAGCTTATATAAACGGCCGCTTGAATAACAAAACTCAATTTATAAACCGAACCTCAACCACAGTAGAAGCTGTAGAAAAGAATGGTTCTGCCCTTCTTTCTACTCATTATATGACAACTCAAAACAATTTTATAAACTCAACCGGAAAAACTCTTTCCTGGGGCGAAGAAGCTTCTGTAAAAATCTACCGTGATAAAAACGGACATCTTCATGATTCAGACAATGCTTTTCTGCCGACAGTTCAAAGCGTACCTTCCTTCAGCGATAAACCGATTAAAATTGGAGATTCCTGGACCAGCGAAGGACTTGAGGTTCACGACTGCCGTGAGCTTTTTAATATGGAGGGCACAATTGAAGTTCCCTTTACAGCCAGCTACACCTACACTGGAGATGAGGAAATTGATGGCAAAAAGCTTTGTGTGATTGAAGTTGAATATAAGTTTTTCCAGGATGCAAGTGAAGCGGGAGAAGCCGGCAGCCTCGGGCAGGACTGGTATGACAGCTATCTTTACGGCACAGCAAACGGAAGCACCTATGCCGGTACTCAGGGACATGCAGTTCAGAAAATCTGGTGGGATAACGAAAAAGGCGACCTGGATCACTACATCGAAGAATTTGTTATTTACATGTACGACATCTTCAACAACACCTTTGCCTTCCGGGGAACAGCCCATGGCGAAGTTACTGAGTATAAATCTGTAAACGACAAGGACAATGTAAAAAAACTCCAGAAAAAGGTTGAAAAATACAAGCTGGACAACATTTCTGTAAAACAGGGTGAAAAAGGACTTACAATCAGTCTGGATGCAATTCAGTTTGAACCGGATTCTGATGTTTTACTTCCTTCAGAAAAGAAGAAGATTGAAAAGCTTGGAGAGATTCTCAAAGAGTTTTCAAATGATTTGCTGATTACAGGCCATTGCGCACAAAGAGGAACTGTACAGTCTCAGCAGGAGCTCAGCGAGGATCGTGCAGATGCTGTAGCAAGCTACCTTGTAGAGCTGGGCATCCGCGACCAGTATCACGTATTTACACAGGGAAAAGGCGCCACAGAACCGGTTGCATCGAACGCCACAGAAGCCGGAAGAATAAAAAATCGTCGAGTTGAGATTACGATTATGGATTAATAGTACACTTAAACATCTATTGGGCTTCCGCTACACCGATTGCAAAACTGCGGGCGAGCTGGTTTTTGTGAAAAAATCCTGCGGTTTTCGCCCGCTACGCAGCCGAAAATCCTCGGATTTTTTTTATGGCTAAGCGCCAAATACCCCTCGATGCAGTTTTGCATCGGTTTCGCTCACGCCCAATAGATGTTTACTTCATTTTCCATTATAAAACATCACCTGATTTCTTTATTCTTTCGTTTACTAATGCGCAATCTTCCCTTCCATAAAAAATTATCTAGTTCTATTCTTCCGGAATCTTTCAGCTGTTTTACAACTTCCACCGTGTCCTTGTGGGTCCAGATGTTTAAGCCGAGCAGCTGGCGGGTGCGCTCATTCATACGTTCAAATAATTCAGCTTCAATGTCGTCTTCGGAATAATAATTGCGGGCCTTGCGGATTATTTCGTAAGCCTGCTGCCAGTCGGAAGGCGCGGACTTCTGCGGCTTTTTTCCCTCGGCCTCTTTTCTGCGCGCATCACACAAATCACAACCGCTGCAAACCGCCTGCTCCGCGCCAAGTGCATCCAGTAAAACCTGGCGGCGACAGGTATCAGTTTCAGCAAACTCTCGCAGAGCAGCTTCTCTTGAACCTTTTTTGTAAACCGAATAATTCAGCGAATCCTCCGGGCTCCAGAGTAAAATCGCCTTGGCAATACTACCGTCACGACCACCTCGCCCCGCTTCCTGTATATACGCTTCCGCCGTTGCCGAGGCCTCAAGATGTACAACAGTCTTTATATTTTTCTTATCCACGCCCATCCCGTAAGCGCAGGTAGCACAGAGGACCCCGTCTGTGCTGTCGTAAAACCATTTTTCAGTTTCATCCTTTTCGGCTTTTTCGAGTCCTGCATGATAAAAACGTGCTGTTCCCGGACCAAAGCACATATTCAGTTCTCTTGCCATATCTTCTGTTTTATTTCGTGTACCACAGAAAATAATCATAGGTCTCTGTTCTGTACGGGAAAGCAGAAGGGCTTCTTTTTTCTTTGCGGCGGCATACCGTACATAGTAAATTATATTTTTTCGGTCACTTTCACTTCTCACCACATGAGCCTGTCCTTCAAACAAAATCTCTGCGACGCGAGAAAGAACCTCCGGAGAGGCCGTTGCCGTGAAGGCTGTAATCACAGGCGGATTTATCTCCTTGATTACCTTACCCAGCCCCAGATAGGCCGGCCGAAAAGAATCCCCCCATTCTGAAACACAATGGGCTTCATCAATTGCGATATGCTTTATCCCGACATCTTTAAGCTGATTCAGAAGAGTTTCGCTCTGCAAGACCTCGGGGTTTGCAAGAATAATCTGTGCCCCTTCCCTGATTTTACGGAAATTCTCTTCCCTTTCTTCATCAGTCTGCCCGCCCCGGAAGGTAACGCTTCGCAGGCTTCCCTCTTCCATTCGACGCTGCTGGTCGCTCATCAGGGCAAGCAGGGGGTAAATAATCAGAGAGGGGCCATCCAGCAGCAAAGCCGGAATCTGAAAGCACAAGGATTTTCCAGCCCCGGTCGGCAAAAGCACAATCTGCCGTCCCTTGCAAAAAGAATCATCCGCTTCCCCAATATCCTCATAATCAGCAATATTCTTATGATAATCATAAGCCTCAAGAATATTTGCAACCACAAGGCGCTGCCAGGGATAAAGATACTTAATGCCAAAGTTCTTCCAGGCAGTCTGGGTCACAAAATCATCAGAAATTTCTTCAACTGGTTCTTCTATTTCCATACATATAATATGGTGTGACTTGAAGCATTTTAGGAAGTTTTTTTGAAAAAAATTTAAAAAAATTGAAAAAATTTACTTTTTGTCTTCGCCGCCAGCAGCAGCTTCGCCTTCAGCTGCCTTATCTTCTTTCTTTTCTTCTTTTGGTGCAGGAGCAGCTTTAGGAGCCTTTCCTTTCTTTGGCTTTGGAGGCTTTTTACGGTAGGTTGTTACGAATTTTGCGAACTGAATTACTAAAATCATGACAATAAGGGTTCCGATTACGCGGAGATCTTTGAGTACGCCAAGTATTACTGGAATATATTCTTTTATTGTCATAGTTTGTATATCGGATAAAAAAATCGCAAACTTCAGTATAAATAATCATCGACATCTTTAATCTCTCCCTCTCCCGTGAAAAATACCACCAGCCAACGGGGATGATGTTGTCTTCACACTTTTTTTCACTCCGAGAAGCTTCGTAAATCATCGTATTTAATATTACACTTGAAATATATCTGATATTTTTTTATCCTATATAAAACGTTTAACATAACAGCCATAATAGGAAGGAAAAAATGAAAGAATATATCCACGGTGCAAATCCTTACATGCCGCTCTGGGAGCATGTTCCTGATGGAGAACCTCGTGTTTTTGAATACAAGGGTGAAAAACGAGTTTATCTTTACGGCTCTCACGATACTGTAAAAACTGAATACTGCGGCCCGGACCAGGTTGTATGGTCGGCTCCGGTTGATGATTTGACTAACTGGAAGTGCCACGGTGTCTGCTACACTGCAACAGACGGCGGCATTCTCTATGCTCCTGATGTTGTTCAGAAGGGTGATACTTTTTATATGTATGCGGCAGAGGCTAAGGGCTCACGAATTATGCTTGCAACAAGTAAGAATCCGGCAGGTCCTTTTACAAATCCTGTAACAACAGAGCTTGGCTTTGACCCGGGTATTTTAGTTGATGATGACGGCCGCGTTTATGCCTTCTGGGGCTTCTGCAAGCAGTACTGTGCCGAACTCAACGAGGATATGGCAACAATCAAAAAGGAAACCTTACGGGAAAATGTCGTAAAGCACTGTATCGCACCATGGTCTCCAAAAGACGGTATGGATGATGAAAATGATGCCTTCTTTGAGGCCTCTTCTCCTCGTAAGCTTTTTGGAAAATATGTTTTTGTTTATTCTAAGCGCTACTACACTCATCAGCCACAGTACGGTGTTTATGAAGACTGTAACGGATTCTTGTCTTATAAATATTCAGACAGCCCGCTCGGGGACTACAAGATGGGCGGCGACATCAGCTTTAACGGCGGCGAGATTCTCCCTGGGCCGGACGGTAAAAATCAGATGAGCTACCGCTGGGGCAACAACCACGGAAGTCTTATGGAAGTAAACGGCCAATGGTACATTTTCTATCATCGCCAGATTGGAACTGATGAGTATGCCCGCCAGGCAATGCTTGAGCCGGTTGATGTAGCAATGGATAAGGCCGGCCGCATTTTTGTCGGAAAGATTACTTATAAGGATGGCGAGCCGGTAGCTTCGGAGCCGGTTGAGATGACCAGCCAGGGTGCCCATATCAACGGTCTTGATGCCCGCAAGTGGATTTCTGCAGGCTATGCGGTTCATATTTACGGCGGAGCAAAGGGCGGCTACAACGGCGGTATGGGCGGCGCCTATATCAAGCCTGTTTACGAAAAGGATGATAATATTTCTTCTCCAATTGTTGATATCACAAGTAAATTGACAGTTGGATTCCGCTATCTGCAGTTCGGGGCAAATACTCCAAAAACTGTAACAGCTGATATTCTTGCAAAAGAAGACCTCACTGTAAATGTCCGCGTAGACAACTACCAGGGTAAAGTTATTGCAAGCTTCAATATGAAAAAGGGAGATAAATCGGCTACTGCTGCTCTCAATTCCGGGGTAATTGGTAAACACGCGGTTTATTTTGAATTTATTTCTTCAGCACAAGATATTATCGCAGAATTTGACAAATTCACGTTTGACTAAAAAAAGATTTTCCACACGGATTCGATTTTGCTAACGCAAAATCATTTATATATTTTTATGCAGAAATGCCGTCAGGCATTTCCAAATCCGTGTGGCAAAAAAAACTTTTTCTCATAGTTCCAAAAGTTTGTATTTTTTTCTATAATCAGTAATATGGTTGGAATTATTGATTTTAATGCTGGAAATATCACTAGTCTGGAGCGTGCTCTGGACTATCTGAAGATTCCTTATATCCGTTCTAAAAATCCTTCTGAATTGAAAGACTGCGACCGCTTTATGTTCCCCGGTGACGGCGACGATGCCTATGCTATGGCTGAATTGAAAAAAAGCGGTTTTGATGTATTTGTGCGGGAGCAGACTGCTGCCGGAAAACCTCTGCTTGGAATCTGCGTGGGTTCTCAGATTATTTTTGAGCATTCAGAAGAAGGCGATGCTCAGTGTCTTGGTCTTGTAGAAGGGGAAATCAAACATTTTTATACGATTGAACCAAAAATGAAGGAAGATAAAATCAAGGTTCCTCATATGGGCTGGAATAACATTACTTTTGAAAACGGTGACTGCCCTATCCTGGCAGGAATCAAAAATGATTCTGATGTTTACTTTGTTCATTCCTTTGTGATATGTTCTAACGACCCTTCGGTAGTCAAAGCAAGCGCAGAATACGGCATTAAGGTTCCTGCTGTAATTCAGAAAGGAAATGTTTTTGCCTGCCAGTTCCACCCCGAAAAAAGTGGTGTTACTGGACTGAAGATAATAGAGAACTTCTGTAAACTATAGTGTCATCCCGAACTTGTTTCGGGATCTAACTTAAAAGATGCTGAAACAAGTTCAGCATGACGTGGGAGATAAAATGCTAAAAAAACGAATTATAATTTGTCTGGACGTAAAGGACGGACGCACCACTAAGGGTGTAAAGTTTCAGAATAATATAGACATCGGCGACCCGGTTGAAATGGCCGCAGAATATTACCGCCAGGGGGTGGACGAGCTGGTATTTTATGATATCATCGCCTCTGCCCGTGGCCGCGGCCCTATCCTCGATTTGATTTCCCGTGTTGCCCAGCAGGTTTTCATTCCTTTCTGCGTTGGCGGCGGAATTGGAACTATTGAAGATATCCGCTCGACAATTCTTGCGGGTGCGGAAAAGGTTTCGCTGAACTCACAGGCTGTGCGTAACCCGGGCCTTATTACAGAAGGCGCAAAGGTATTCGGCAGCCAGTCTATTATTCTTGGCATGGACGTTCGCCGCGACCCTACAAAGCCAAGCGGCTTTGGCACAACAATCAACGGTGGCCGCGTAGACACAGGCCTGGACGCTCTTGAATGGGCTAAGCGTGGCGTTGAGCTTGGAGCGGGCGAAATTGTTTTGAACTCAATGGATGCTGATGGAACTAAAAACGGCTACGACATCGAACTTACCCGCCTTATTTCCGAAAATGTTCCGGTGCCTGTAATTGCAAGCGGCGGCGGCGGAACCCCTGCTCACCTGGCCGCAGCCCTGACAGAAGGAAAGGCAGACGCAGCTCTTGTAGCCAGCATGGTTCACAACGGAACCTACACAGTAGGACAGATCAAAGACGAGCTGAATGCCATGGGCGTTCCGATGAGAATGTAACTTAAAGCTTAAAAAAAATTATGTAAGAAGAAAATCCTGCTGACTTTGATGTTGGCAGGATTTTTTTTTTATTTTTTGCTTTATTTTCGAAAATTTTTGTCAAAAATGAACAGGTTTGGACAATATTATATATAGGGATTTTTGAAGAATACCTACAGATGGTAGGAACTCTTTTGTTCTGCAGTTATTTTTTTTAATTAATTACATAAACTCATTTTGGGTTTTACCTACAGTTTTACAATAATTTTGGATTCTGTAGGTAAAAAATCATAATAAGGTAGATATGGAATGAGCAAAGTTACCTACAGAATAGGAAATTTAATTCTATCTGTAGGTAATTTTGAAAAATCTGAGGCAAGAAATGTTCTGAAATTACCTACAGTTTTGAACTTTTCTCTTATTCTGTATGTATTTTCGGAAAAACATTGGAAGGAAAAACTTAAATATTACCTACGGAATGCATCAAATTAATGGTTCTGTAGGTAAACAAGGAAGCGTACAAACATAAAAAGCAAAAAGGAGGTTTATAAAATGGCAAAAGAATTATTATCACCAGATTTTACAGTAGATTCTTTGATAAAAAGACTTGCAGCATTGAATATTGCCCTGGAACAAAAAAGAAAAGAGTTGAAAGATCATCCCGAAGGGCATCTGCGAATAGCGCAGACTTCGCATAAACCGCAGTATTATCATTACATTGAACCAAAAGAATTCAAAGGGGTCTTTATTCCACGTAGTAATGATGACTTAGCAAGACAATTGGCACAGAAAGACTATGACCTGAAAGTTGTAAAATTATTAGAAAACGAAATCCACGCAATGACCCGCTGCCTCCGCCAGCTTTGCCGAGGTGGCCGCCTCCCCGCGGCTAACTCTTCCACCGCAACAAAGCTCGGGGAGCTCTACGCAAAAATGTGCCCCGCCCGCCAGCGCCTCGTCACCCCAGTTACCCTGACAGCGGAACAATACACAAAACAGTGGCTCAGCGTAACCTGGCCGCAGCGGCCCTTCTCTATCGTGACACTTCACCCGGATTTTCTCTGCCTCAATGTAAAAAGCCGTAGCGAGTTCTACTGGGAACACTTTGGTCTTATGGATAATCCAGACTACTCAAACAATGCGGCCGGCAAACTCCGCCTCTATACAGAAAATGGAATTATTGCCGGCCGCAATCTTATAATTACAATGGAAACCCAAAGCGAACCGCTTACTACACGGCTCGTTGAAAGGATCATTAAGGATTTACTGGCGTGTTAATTCAAGTCCAGCGTATGAAAACTTTCCACCTGAAATTGTTGTTTCAAAAGTAGCATTTGAACCATTGTAATCATTAAGACTTGTTCCATCAAACATTTTTTTGATAGTGATTTTAATTTTTCCATCCTTTGCTGCATTACCCAGATAGTTACCTTTTATATACTGTGTTGCCGGTTCTGAAGCTGGAAGAGCAGAGCTTTTACTAGTGCCAGACCAGGTTCCATTTGCTTCGAATGTCCATGTTATTGTTGCAACCTGAGTACCTCCGGATGATTGTGTTCCAACATAAACAGCTCTTTCCTGAGCAGTAGAATAATCACCATTATTATTGTTGCTGTCATTTCCATTTGCACAGCCAGCAAACAAAACAAATGCTGCCAATGCAACCAATACTAAATAAAGTTTTTTCATTAAAAATCTCCTTACGGAGTCCACATTATTAAGCTACATAAACTCCGCAGGAACTATTGTATAGTAAAAAAAAAAAACAGTAAACAACAAAAAAAGGGGTAATTAAAGGAAAAATATAACAATTTATTCATCCACCCGGTAGCGGGCGCGCGAAGTCTCAGTTTCAAAAACATCAACTGCATAAAGGGCCGGGCCTTTTTTACCTTTCTTGTAAGACAAATCCAGTCCTTCATTTTTCAGAAATTCAATTATTCCATTGTAAATAAACATGGCGATGCGTTCTGCACTCGGATTCTGGTCGAACACAGGCATATCATTTAAGTTAGTGTGATCTAACTGTTTACAGACCAGACGCAAAGCACCCTTCAGCTTAGAAAAATCCATCAGCATGCCGCCCTCGTTCAATTCCGGGCCTTTTACATGGGCATATACCTTATAATTATGGCCGTGCAGATTTTCACACTTGCCGTTGTAATCTCTTAAAAAATGTGCGGCCGCAAAATCCGCCTCTACTCGTACCTCGAACATTGTTACCTCATTTCTATTATAACACTTTTCCATTTCCTCGCAAACATATATAATAGAAGAATGACAAAACAACTTTCACAGATTCTGCCGGCTTTTCAGAACACAATAGTTGCAGCTGACGGAAGTAAAATTACAGATTTATCTGAAATCAATAATATACGGATAACGAACCTTGTATTCGACTCAAGAGATGTTAAAAAGGATTCGCTCTTTTTCGCCCTCCCTGGTACTCACACAGATGGAAACAATTTCATTGAGCAGGCAATTTTAGCCGGTGCAAATGCGGTTGTTTTCCAGGGTGAACTTACTACCTCTCAAAAGGAAGATATTGCCCAGGCTATTATCAAACGCACAATTGATAATGCCATTTCTGATGACACTCATAAATTTGCTCCAGTTCTGATAAATGTTCCAGATGCCCGCTTTGCTATGGCTCCCCTCTCAGCCCGCTTTTACGATAATCCAAGTGAGCGCCTTATTGTAATCGGTGTAACCGGAACTGAAGGAAAATCCAGTACGGTAAGCTTTATCTGGCAGCTGCTTAGGGCTTGTGGAGAAAAGGCAGGCTTTATTTCTACAGTTGAATATTCCTTTGGCGGAGCTGCCCTTCCTAATCCTCAGCATCAGACTACACCAGAAGCGCCGATTATTCAGCATCATCTGAATGAAATGCTTGAGAATGGCTGTAAATATGCCGTTGTAGAAACTTCATCTCACGGACTTTCTACAAAGCTCAACCGCTGCGGGGAAATTCTTTTTGATTGCGGCGTATTTATGAACGTTACACTTGAGCATCTTGAGTTCCACAAAAACTTTGAAACCTACCGCTCAGACAAGGCAAATCTTTTCCGTGCCCTGGATAAGCATAATCACATAAAAACAATTGCGGGCGAAAAACAGAAAATCAATTCTATTGGAATTGTGAATCTGGAAGATCCTTCAGCCCAGTATTTTATTGAAGCAACAAGACACAATGTTTACGGCTTTACAACTGAAGGAAAGGCCGGAAAGGCAGCGGCGGAAAGTGGCAGCGATGCAACCCCGCTTCCACCAATCCCGGAAAACCTGCGCTATATGACAGCCCGAAATATTGCAAGTGCAACTTACGGCCTTAATTTTGATGTTGATGCGGACGGTGTAAATGCCCTTTATCCGGAAAACTATGATCCGGTACAACCGCGTCCACGCTCACACTTCAGCGTAAAGGCAAGCCTGCCGGGAGCTTTCAACGCTTATAACCTTATGGCAGCCATTACCGCTGTAAGCAGTGTAACAGGCCGCTCCTTCGAAGAACTGGCTGCTCTTATTCCGCAGCTCACACCAATCAAAGGCCGTATGACAGTAATCGACGAAGGTCAGCCTTTTGAACTGATTGTAGACTACGCACATACACCTTCGAGCTTCGAAACAATTTTCCCGCCGCTTCGTAAGCGCTGCAAGGGCCGCATTTTCGCACTGTTCGGAAGCGGCGGCGAACGCGACCTGACAAAAAGACCTCTTCAGGGCCAGATTGCGGCCCGCTTCTGCGACACTATCGTACTTGCAGATGAAGACCCTCGCGGAGAAGATCCTGTAGAGCTTCTCAAGATGATTGCAGAAGGCGCCCTCAAAGAAGGCAAAATCATGGGTGAAAACCTTTTTATCATCCATGACAGACCTCAGGCAATCCGCGAAACCTTTAAGATGGCACAGAAGGGAGACATTGTTCTTCTGCTCGGAAAGTCACACGAAAACAGTATAATTTATAAAGATCATACAATGCCTTATGATGAAATCAGCGAGGCAAAAAAAGCACTCGCAGAAGTGTTGGGAGGAAAATAAATGAATATAGCAGTAATATACGGTGGCCGTTCAGGCGAGCATGAAGTAAGCCTTGTTTCAGCCGCAGCAATTGCAAGCAACATCAAAAAAGAAAACAAAGTGCTTTTAATCGGCATTACAAAAGCAGGTAAATGGTATCTTCAGCCGGATTCAGAATACGAAAGAATCTGTAAGGATACAAAAGCTGCTCTTACAATCAAAGAAGATGAAAGTATGGCTGTAAGTATTATTCCAGCCGGCGGTAAGCAGGCCTTTGTTGCCGGAGGAAAGCCTTTAGATATTGATGTTGTTTTCCCGGCTCTTCATGGAACTTATGGTGAAGACGGTACTATTCAGGGACTTTTTGAAATGGCTGATATTCCTTATGTCGGCTGTACTCCTCTTGCCTCTGCCCTCACAATGGATAAGGAAAAGACAAAGCTTGTATGGCAGAGTGTCGGACTTCCGGTTGTTCCTTATGTCTGCATCAAGCGTTCCGTAATATTAGACAGCATTGTTTATGACTCTGTAATTGAAGAAACAGAAAAGGAACTCGGCTACCCTATGTTTGTAAAACCCTGCTGTGCCGGCTCTTCTAACGGTGCTTCAAAAGCAAAGGACCGAAAGGAACTTCAGTTTGCAATCATGGAAGCCTTTAACTGGGACGACAAGATTCTCGTAGAAAAATCTCTCAACAACGCACGCGAAATTGAATGCAGTGTCACAGGAAACTCTGTTACCTGCCCTGCAGACAGTGATACAGAAGAGGTTGTTGCCTATATTCCAGGAGAAATTAAACCTAATCATGATTTTTATGATTTTGATGCAAAATACAATGACCCGGATGGAGCAAATCTTCTGGTTCCCGCAGAGCTTTCTGAAAACGATCTTGAAAAAATCAGAAAAACTGCCTGTGCGGCTTATAAGGTTCTGGATGCAACCGGTCTTTCACGCGTAGACTTTTTTATTGACCGCGATTCAAAAGCTGTTTACCTCAACGAAATCAACACGATGCCGGGCTTTACACCAATCAGTATGTTCCCGAAAATGTGTGATGCTGCCGGACTCAAGTTTCCGGAACTCGTTGACCTTCTTATTAAGGAAGCAATCGCCCGTTATGAAGCCCACAGCAAGCTGACAACCAGCCGCTAGCCGTCAATGCAAACCGTCATTGCTGAGCTACACTCGCAATGGCAGGCTCTTCGCAATGACATTTAAAACTAGACTTCATACTAATTATATGGTAAAATATTTCAATTATTTTTATCAAATAACAAAAAAAAGGAAACTTTATTATGAAAAAAAATACTGTTTACACACTCGGATCATTAATTATCCTTTTGATCTGTGCATTCTGTTTCGTTGTTCTTCCTGCTGTTGAAGGCAGAGCAAGCCGTAACCAGGGAGGTGAAGCACCTGCCTTTGGTAAGTACAACGGAAAAGAAATAAAATATGAACAGGGCTCTGAGTTTGCAAATTTTGTATCTCAGATTGGTCTTTCTTATCAGATGCAGTATGGACAGCAGCTGGATCCAAATGCCTATTATCAGGTTTTTTATGAAGCTTTTACTTCTACTGTAATGAGTTATGCATTTTCTGATCAGGTAAAAAAATCAGGCTACAAGGTTCCAAAATCTGCAATCACACGTGAAATCCTTCCATATTTTTCAGATGCTGAAGGTAACTATTCATCTAAGGCTTATAAACAGGCTTCTGATGATACAAAGCAGGAGCTTCTTGATTCTGCTGAATCTATTCTTACCGCAAATCGTTTTTCAGAAGACTATTTTACAACTGAAGAAAGACTTTATCTTACACCGCTTTATGGTCTTAAAACTTCTGAAGCAGAAAAAGCCTTCATTGCTAAAATGAATAAGGAACAGCGCGGCTTTACTTATGCTTTATTCTCTAAGAACGATTACCCTCTTGAAGAAAAAATTAAGTTTGCAAATCAGAACTCTGCAAAATTCAACAAGTATGATATGTCTATTATCACTGTTGAAGAAAAATCAAATGCTGAATCTATTGCTAAGCGTATAGCAAATAATGAAATCACTTTCGAAGATGCTGTTTCTGAATATTCAGACAAAGACTATTCTTCTTCAGACGGAAAGCTTACTAACTCTTATCAGTATCAGATTGAAAATATTCTCGAAAACAAAGAGGATCTTGCCTCAATTACAGGTCTTGCAGTTGATTCAGTAAGTACTGTAATTAAGACAATTAACGGCTACTCTATTTTTAAGAATAACGCAGCTTATATAAAGCCTGATGTTGAATCTGAAGATACTCAGAGAATTGTAACCTCTTATATCAATACTTTCGAAGCAACACTTATTGAAGATTACTTTACTGAAAAAGCAAACAACTTCATTAAGGAACTTGCTTCTTCTGATTTCGCTGCTGCCGCAGAAAAATATGGCGCTTCAACAGGAAGTATTTCTCAGTTCCCATTGAACTACGGAAATGTTGATATTCTCAACAGAATTGATACTTCTTCAGATGGAATGTCAAATGCTGCTACAAACGAAAACTTTCTTTCGACAGCATTCTCTCTCAAGTTAAATGAAATCTCTAAGCCATTTGTTTTGGACAACTATATTGCTGTGCTTCAGTACACAACAGAAGGTTCTTCTGATGATGATGATGTAAATACAAACTGTATGCTTACTTATGACCGCACAGCAGCAACCGATGCTGTTATGAAGAGTGATAAGCTTGAAAATAACTTTTTCCAGGTTTATTTCGATAACTACATGAGATAATAATTGGCAGAAAGCATAAATCAAAAGCCCTGTGGCCTTCTGAAAATCGAAACGCCCCAGGGCTTTTCTGTTTCCTACAAAGAACACCTTCTCTATTCAAAATATAATCCCAGTAAAAATATTATAACTGCTGTAGAAAATCTTAATCTTCTTTCCGGAACAATTATCTTATGTATCTCTCCGGTTTTTGGATATGGTCTTTCTGAACTTGCAAATAAGCTTCCGGAAAACTGTAAGATTATTATATGTGAAGCAGAGCAGGCTCTTTATGACTTTTATAAGACAGAAGGATTCAAGACTGATTCACAAATTGAATGTGCACCAGCTGAACTTACCGACCTTCCAATAAAACTCTATGAACTTG
>CAMNGG010000368.1 GCA_946537975.1 uncultured Treponema sp.
AGAAATTCTGATGATGAATTCTCTTCATCTCTTCGCGAACAGGCATTAAATCTTTATGTGTCTAACAAGACTTACAGTAATTTCTCTACAAAAACAGAACAGCTTGCAAAAACTGTTGCGGATACCCTTGCTTCTGACAAATGGCTTAATACTCAGGAAACAGCCTGGTCTTTATTTGCCCTGCTTCCATACTATGCAGATAAAAAAGCAGCAGGAGCAAGTTACCTGGTAAAGAATGATATTACTGAAAAGAGCGACAGCTTTACAGAACAGTTCACTTCCGTAAAATTACCTGTTTCTTATAAATATCCGGGCCAGCTTGTAACAGTTGAAAATACCGGAAATTCTACCTTGTACGGAACTGTAACCTGCAGCGGAATATCATCAGCCGGTAATGAAAGGCAGCAGAATACAGGTATTTCAATGTCTGTTGACGGCTTAAATAACTTAAAAATGCTTAAGTCTGGCGATGAAGTTTCTCTTAAGGTTCACATTACAAACACAAGTAAAAGCTCTATTAAGAATCTTGTTCTTGCCATACCGGTTGCAACCTGTCTTGAATTCTCAAATGAAAGACTGGCAAATCAGTATTATTCTGAATCTACTTATACCTATCAGGATATAAGGGATGATGTTATCTATACCTATTTTGATCTTGATAAGAACGCAAGTGTTGACTTCTTCTTCAATGCAACTGCTGCTTATACCGGAAATGTAACTATCCCGGCAATTTATGCAGAGGCTATGTACGACAATTCTATAAGAGCTGTTGTACCAGGATTTAAAGTACAGATGATAAAATAATGAAGTTATCTCTTTCTTTAAGAAAGCTTTTCAAGCTTAGAAGAGTGAAATTAAGTCTTCTTTTTTTCACTCTTCTGCTTTTCTTATGTACAGTTTATATTGTTCCCGCCAGCCTTCTAAAAAAATCTCAAAAGTATTCCTATGCGCTGTATGACAAAAATGGATATTTACTTGGAGCCCAGGTTGCTTCAGACCAGCAATGGCGCTTTGAACCTGGCAAGGTTCCCGATAAATTTAAAAAAGCAATCATACAATTTGAGGACAAAAGATTTTACTTCCACTCCGGAGTAGATCCTATTTCGATTCTTCGGGCAATTATCTCGAATGTAAAAGAAGAACGAATTGTTTCCGGCGGCTCCACAATTACAATGCAGACTGTTCGTATTCTTGAAGGAAATAAAAAAAGAACTTATGCGCAGAAAATTAAGGAAGCACTTATTGCGGTAATATTTGAAATCAGATTTTCAAAAAAACATATACTTGAGTTATACTGTGCAAATGCCCCCTTTGGAGGAAATGTTGTAGGGCTCGAAGCCGCTTCCTGGAGATATTTTAATCTCCCCCCGGAAGAACTTACCTGGGCAGAAGCCGCTGTTCTTGCGGTGTTACCTAATCAGCCTTCTCTCGTATATCCCGGAGCAAATTCAGAAATTTTATTAAGAAAACGAAATGCTTTATTAAAAAGATTATTTGAAAAAAAATATATTGATGAACAAACCTATGAATTATCTATTGCGGAAAAGCTTCCAGGAAAGCCATATCCGCTGGCAGAAAATGCTCCCCATTATCTTGAATACTTAAAGAAAACTAATAAAGGAAAAACAAAGTTTTATACAAGCCTTGATTATAATTATCAGAAAAATACTGCGAGAATTCTCGAACGATGGTCAAAGGATTTTTCAAGACTTGGTATTAATAATGCGGCAGCACTTATTATAGACACAGAAACGGAAGAAGTACTTGCCTACTGCGGTAACACAGGACTTGATGGCAGAAACAAAGACACCTTTGCCGTAGATATAATTCAATCAGAAAGAAGCTCGGGCAGTCTTTTAAAACCCTTCCTGTATGCGGCCATGCTCGACTCCGGTGAACTTCTTCCCGACCAGCTTGTAATAGATGTTCCAACCAGAATCGGAAGCTACCGTCCGGAAAATAATATCCAGAAATACAGCGGAGTTGTTCCAGCATCTGAAGCCCTTACCCGCTCCTTAAATATTCCGGCAATCAGGGAGCTTCAGAAATTTGGAATTAACAGATTTTTAGATATACTTAAAAAATGTGGCTTTACAACCTTTACCCGCAGTTCAGACGATTATGGACTGCCACTTATTCTTGGCGGCGGAGAAATAAAAATGCAGGAGGCAGCAGCCGCCTATGCAAGACTTATGAAAAAAGCCTGCTTCGAAAAGGTTGATTTTCCTATATCTACCGGAAGTGCCTGGCTAACGATTAATGTTCTTGCGACAGGTATCCGCCCGGATGATGAAGCCAACTGGCAGAAATATGCAAACTCAAAAAAAATTGCCTGGAAGACAGGAACCTCCAACGGAAATCGTGATGCCTGGGCAATTGGAATTACAAAGGAATTCACTGTAGCCGTCTGGATTGGAAACGCTACAGGACTTGGAAATCCGGAATTGAAAAGTGTTTCGACTTCCGCCCCCCTTCTTTTTGATATTTTTTCAATTCTTCCAAAAACGACCTGGCCGGACATTCCTTATGATGACCTTATCACTCAGGAAGTCTGCAGTCATTCCGGTTATGCGGCTGGAATCTACTGCGATAATACAAAAGAAATACTCAGACCAAAAAAAGCAGCAGCACCTGCCTTATGTCCATACTGCACAAGAGTTTCATTTACCCAGGATGGAAGATACAGGGCAAATGCAGAAGACCTTACAGGTGAAAAGGCAGGTCTCTACAATGGTACACTGCCAAAGCTCGAAAATCACTTTGTACTTCCTCCAAATCTGGAATACTGGTATAAAAATACATCTCTAAGCTATCGGCTGCTGCCTGATTTTGTTCCCTGGCACCAAGCCTCAAGTAAAGAAAACATTTCAATTGTTTTCCCGGAAGCTTCAGCAAGAATCATTATTCCAATTGAACTCGATGGAAGCCCTGGTGCAATGGTAGCCCAGGCAGCGGCTCGTTCTTCTGAAACAATAATCTACTGGGATCTGGACGGAAACTATCTGGGACTCACAGACAAAAGGCATGAAATTGTTATTAATCCTGCTCCAGGCACACATCTTCTTACAATAACAGACAATCATGGAAACATGATAAGACGAAAGTTTGAAATTCTGGAACATGAATAAAAATTGGTAAAAAGTAAGAAAATATTGTATAATTTAGATAATTAGAAACGTTTTTTGGAGGAGCTATGAAAAAAACGAAATTAACACTGGTTTTATTGTGCGCAGCAATGTTTTTTATCAGTTGTAATAAGGAAAAAAACAATTCTGAAAAAAACACAAGCGCCGCACCTCAACAGCAAAATGCTAAAGCAGAAAAAAAAGAAACTATCTCATCTGTTATTCTTTATGACGGCACACCCTTGTATTTAGAAAACGACGAGGGCAAAATGGTTTATGCGGATGAAGCACTTTTAGGTGATACAATCCGTATTTATATGGATAAAAACACAATTGAACAAAAAGAAGCTATTCGTCTTTTAAGTTCTGGTAAAGAGGAAAAATTCAATTTTATTCATGTTTCCTACTATAACAAAGATTATTGGACACGTGACATTTTTATAACAAATGATGCCGCAGTAACACCTGGTCTGATTACAACTACTACACTTATTTATAATTCTGCAGATGGAACTTCTGCAACTACAAAAAAAGTTGAAGAAGGAGACATTGTAGCTGTTAATGAATCTTCAAAAACAAAAGATGCAGATCTGGACATTGAATTTGTTGAAATCACTTATTACAACGGTGCAGCTTTTGGAAAAACAGTTTGGGTAAAAAGTGAAGCCGTTTCTTCAAATGCAGCAGATATACTTGCTTTACAGACTCTTAAAAAGCTTGAGGGAATTGAAAATCCAGATGCTGCCGTTATAGACCAGCTTTCTTATTCTCTCGATAATCTGCCGGTTTCATCATTTGTTGCAGAGAAAATTATTGCGGCAGGTCTGTAAATAAATTCTGCAAGCTGATAAGGAGAAATATTTATGAAAAAAACATTGATTATAATTTCATCAATTTTAGTATTAACTGCAAACACTTTCGCAGCCTCATCAAAAATCCTGATGCTGCGCGATAACGGACCATTAAGAAAAGCAAATGATAGCAATGGAGTTGAATGGGCCGAAACTGTTGCCGCAGGAACAGAACTTGAGCTTGAATCAAGTGAACTCGTAACAAAGGATTTAGTAACTTCCAGCAAGACTTATCCTGATGTAAAGTTTTATAAGGTTAATTATAACAAGAATACTTATTATGTTCAGGAATCAGATGCGGAGCCTTGTGATTCAGCTTCTGTATTACAAAGTGATGCACTTCTTTTTACAAGACCAACACTTTCTGCTTTCAGAAATGCTGTGCTTGAAACTGGTACTCTTGTTGTTGCCGACAATAGTGATACTGTAACTGAGTTCAACAGTAAGTTTGTCAAAATTTATTTCTATGATACAAATGACGGCTTAAAAAGAAGCCGTTATGTCAATTCTGAAAAAATCAGTTCTTCTGAAAAAGATGTAAAGGCTATAATTATACTTGAAAAAGCAAGAAACACTGAAAATGAGGATTTGAAAAAGGAACTGCTGGATAATGCAGCTTCTATGAAAACAAGTTCACTTATCAGTGAGTATATTCAAAAGCAGACTGCTAAAATTCTTGGTGTAAGTTCCTTCTCTGATGATTCTATTGTTCCATTAGAAATGTCATACGTTACTAAAATTGTAACAAATGATGGTTCCAAGGTTAATGTCCGTTCTCTGCCAGGAACTGCCGGAGAAGTAATAGGCCAGTTTGAATCTGTTGATTCACCGTCAGTTCTTGTTTCTATGAAAACAGATGAAAGCGAAGAAATAGACGGAGTCACAGCAAGCTGGTATTACGTTTCAGAATATGATGCGGACGAAGATACAAGTGTATCTGGTGGCATTGAAGGCTGGATTTTCGGGGCTTTCCTTGAAAACTAAAAAGCAATCATAGTGATATAAAAAAAGCTGTCCAATTTTGGACAGCTTTTTTGTTCAGGGAGATTTAAGCGTAAAAAGTCTTTTATCCACCTTATTCAGATTTATCTTCAGTATCCGAATTATTTATTTTTTCTTCCCGTTCAAGCTCATTCAGTTTTTGAACCATCTCAAAGCCTGCTTTCATACCTGCATCAACCTGGAACTGAAGCTTCGGAAATTGTCGGATTCTAAGCTTCTTTGCAATTTCTCGCTGAATAAAGCCCGCCGCAGCATTGAGACCATCAACGCCCTTTCTTACCTGACCATCCGGTAAAAAAGAAGAAACATAAACCTTTGCATAGCCCAGGTCTGTAGTTACTTCCACACGATTAATGCTCAGGAAGGTTGATACACGGGGATCTTTTACCTCCCCGCGCAGAATCAACTGTGAAATCTCGTCGCGGAGCTGATCGTTCAAACGCTGAATACGATACTGTCCCATTACTGAGCTCCTTCTGAACCGCCGGATGTTACATTACGCTTTGCGGCTTCTGCCTCTTCTTCGGCAATAGTCTTACCAAGCTTCTTTGCAACTTCGATGATTTCGAATACTTCAAGCTTATCACCAACCTGGATGTCCTGCCAGTTCTCTAAGCCGATACCACATTCATAGCCTACGCTAACTTCTTTTGCATCGTCCTTAAAGCGCTTGAGGGAAGAAATTTTTCCAGTGAAGATTACGATACCGTCGCGTACAAGGTTTACGCTTGAAGTGCGGCGAACAATACCTTCTGAAACCGAACAACCGGCAATTACGCCAACCTTTGGTACCTTGAATGTATTGCGTACTTCCACCTGACCGATAACTTCTTCTTTTGTATCCGGCTGAAGCATACCTTCCATAGCGGCCTGAATTTCCTCGACACACTTATAGATGATATTGTATTTTCTGATTTCAACCTGTTCCTGCTCGGCAAGAGTTTTTGCCTTTGGTGTAGGACGTACATTGAAACCGATGATGATTGCATTTGAGTCAGCCGCAGCAAGAGTAACATCAGATTCATTAATAGCACCCGCACTTGAGTGAATAACAGAAAGGCGGATTTCGCGTGTTGAAAGCTTTTCGAGGGAAGCCTTGAGGGCTTCTGCAGAACCCTGAAGATCTGCCTTTATGATAACCTTAAGCTCTTTAACTTCGCTGTCTTTAATATCACTGAAGAGAGTATCAAGAGTTGTCTTCTTAACAGCCTTAGCAGCTTCGAAGCGCTTAAGCTCCTGACGCTTTGCAGAAATAGCGCGTGCATCCTTTTCGCTCTCAGTTACCTGGAATGGATCACCTGCGTTAGGCATTTCTTCCATACCAAGAACTTCAACTGGAGTTGAAGGACCTGCTTCTGTAATGCGGCGGCCTCTGTCATCAAACATAGCACGAACGCGTCCTGAGTAAATACCGGCAACAAATGGATCTCCCTGCTTGAGGGTACCACGCTGAACAACAACTGTTGAAACAACACCGCGTCCCTGGTCTACGCGGCTTTCGAGAATCTTACCTTCTGCACGGCATTCGTAGTTTGCCTTAAGTTCAAGCATTTCTGCCTGAAGAAGAATTGCGTCAAGAAGATCATCAATACCTTCTTTCTTAAGAGCAGAGATGTGTACATACTGAGTATCTCCACCCCATTCTTCAGGAGTAAGGCCCTGCTCAGAAAGCTGAGTCTTAACACGATCCGGATTTGCTTCCGGCTTATCAACCTTGTTTACTGCAACGATGATAGGAACCTTTGCGTCCTTAGCATGTGCAATAGCTTCCATTGTCTGAGGCATTACACCATCATCAGCAGCTACTACAAGAACTACGATATCTGTTACCTGAGCACCACGTGCACGCATCATAGTAAAGGCTTCGTGACCTGGTGTATCGAGGAAGGTGATTTTTCCCTTAGGAGTTGTAACTGAGTAAGCACCGATAGACTGAGTAATACCACCGGCTTCTCCTTCTGCAACATGTGAATGGCGGATAGCATCCAGAGTTTTTGTCTTACCATGGTCTACATGTCCCATTACTGTTACGATTGGAGGACGAGGAAGAAGCTCTACACCATCATCCTTTTCGCTTTCAATTACAGTTTCATCATAAAGGCTAACGAGGTGAACCTCACAGCCGTATTCTGCGGCAAGAAGAGTTGCAGTATCAGAATCGATAGACTGGGTGATTGTAACCATCATACCCATTCCCATCAATTTTGCGATTACTTCGCTTGCCTTAAGATTCATCTTACGGGCAAGGTCTGATACCGAAATAGTTTCCATAATATCGATTGACTTTGGAACTACGCTTGCAGGTGTTTCAACCTTCTTCTTCTGTCCAAAGAGGTTATCATCGTACTGCTCTTCATCCTTGCGGTTATATATCTGTTTTTTGCCTTTAAATGCTTTTTTAGCAGGCTGGCGAGACTGATCTACCGGAGGAACTGGAGCGCCCGGACCCATTCCGCCTGTACGAGGTCTAAAGCCTCCCTGTCCCCCCTGGCCGCCACGGAAGCCACCCTGACCTCCCTGTCCACCTCGGAAACCTCCCGGTCCGCCGTTTCCACCGCGTCCGAAGCCACCCTGACCGCCGCGTCCGCCCTGACCATTGTCGCGGTCACGGTTCTGATAGTTCTGACGGGCCTGTGAGCCTGAGAAGCCACCGCCCTGACCATTGCGGTCTCGGTTGTAGCCGCCTGAGCCACCCTGTCCGCCGCGACCAAAGCCGCCACCCTGACCATTGCGGTCTCGGTTAAAGCCACCCTGGCGAGGTTTATCAGAAAGATTTCCGGCCTTTACATTAGGTCTGGCAGAGTTTAATTCAAAGGTACGTGTTTTTGCACCATCAGTTTTTCCAGCAGCAGCAGGTTTACCCTCTGCCTTTTTTACAGGTGCTGCACTTTCGGTCTTTTTTACAACAACATGCTTTTGACCGCCTGCAGTCTGGTTTGCACCAGAAGCAGCACTACTTTGAGCTTGTGAATTTGTCTGTGGACTTGCGGCAGGCTTCTTTTTTACAACAACAACCTTTTTCTTTTCAGTTGAAGCACTTGCAGGAGCAGAATCCTGCTGTTTCTTGTGTACTACAAATCCGGGCTTTTTTTCGTTTTCTTCAGCCATTATTATCTTTTACCTTCCTTATTCCTCTTCAAACTCAAACTCAACACCGCACTTTGGACAGTGTGTCATATCAAGAGTAATCTTTGCTCCACATTCAGGACAGAAGTATTCTTCTTCCTCTGCGGCAGCCTCTGTTTCTTCAGGCTGAGCTTCTTCTTCTGCTGCTTCTGTACTTTCTTCAGCCCCTTCTTCTTCAACAAATTCAACATTTTCGTTGATTAATTCATTTATCTTATCGAGGGCTTCCTGAGATACACCCTCAACATTAATGCTTCCATTATCGTAAGCTTCAACAAAGTCCTGGAACTCTTCAATTCCGGCAGCCTTAAGAAGCTCTGCAACCTCTGCATCAACTCCAGGAAGCTCGGAAATCTTAGAAATCTCTTCAACCTCATCATTAAAGAGGTTACGTGCATTCTGAACAGTATTGAATGAAGAAAGATCAAGCTCTTCAGCCTGTTCAATTGTCTTAACGTCGATATTCCAGTCGCAAAGTCTGTTTGCAAGGCGAACATTCTGTCCCTGACGGCCGATTGCGAGAGAGAACTGAGAATCTTCTACAATTGCGAGTGCCTGTTTTTTATCAGCATCAGTAATGATTACACGCTCAACCTGTGCAGGTGAAAGTGCATTTTTGATGAATACTGCTGGATCCGCATCCCACTTAAGAACATCGATTTTTTCATTCATAAGCTCGCGGATAACATTCTGAATACGAACACCACGAAGACCAACACAAGCTCCAACAGGGTCAACCTCTTCACGTGCAGAAGAAACTGCAATCTTTGTTCTGTAACCTGCGTCACGAACAATCTTATTGATTTCTACTGTTCCATCAGCAATTTCTGGAACTTCCTTTTCAAGGATTGAGCTTACAAGCTTTGTATCACTTCTTGAAAGTACAAGCTGGATTCCTGTGTTTGTCGGTTTTACATCTACGATAAGAGCCTTAATTCTGTCGCCCTTTTCATAAACTTCAAGCTTAGACTGAAACTTCAATGGCAGGAAACCTTCAATACGTCCAGCATTTCCAAGGTCAACAAAAATGTTTCCGTTGCGTTCACGCTGATGATAACCGATAATCATCTCGCCTACCTTGTCTTTATATTCATTCATCAAAGAAGTTTTATAGGTTTCATTCAAGCCCTGATGAGCTGTCTGTTTACCAACTGTTACGGCAGAACGGTCAAAGGATTTAGGGTCTTCAAGAATATCAATTTCATCACCCTCTTCTACTTCGTCTCCAGCAAGCTTACGTGCATCTTCAAGTTCAATTTCCTTTACAGGGTCATAAACACCGTCAACAACAACCTTACGTGAATAAATTGCAACATCCGACATATCGTCGTTGAATTTTACAATAGCGTTTTCATCATCACCATAAGTTCGTTTGTAAGCAGCCTTCAGAGCCTTTTCAATAGTCTGTTTTACAGAATCCTCTGAATAACCTTTTTCCGAAATCAAAGCTCGGATTGCCTCTGCCATTTCTGACATCTTTTAACTCCTCGGGAACATTTTTAAACACCGTCATGCTGATCCTGAAACAAGTTCAGGATGACAGTTGATTCTTCCCTAAAAATAATCTTAGTTATAATCAAATTTTGCTTTCGCAATATTTTCAAAAGAAACTTCAAACGATTTTCCGTCTTCCGCCTCTAAAGTTACACATTTATCATCGGCAGCAATAATCTTTCCGCTAACCCAATCTGTTACAGTTTTATCCCAGACACGAACTGCACGCCCTGTAAATACAGCAAATTCAGCCGCATTCTTGATATTGTGTTCGATTCCCGGGCTTGTAAGCTCCATCATTGTATCTTCAGTTCCAAGCAGGGCTTCCAGGCGTGTAAGAAGCACGCGGTGAACCTTAGCACAATCATTTACTCCGATATTACCGTCCGGCTCTGTCGAAGCAATCATTGCAGAAATTTTTGTGGTAGTCTTTGAAGGAACAATTTTGAGTTCAACCAGTTTGTAGCCCATTCCCTCTACAAGAGCAGCACATTCATCATAATACTTAATGCTTTTATAAGATGTGTATTCCATAAATCCTTTGATAATCCACCGGTTCATAAAACCAGCTTCTGGCAACAAAAAAGACCCGTGGGGCTCACGAGTCTTTTTAATAATTCTATTAAACTGACATTAACAATATAGAAGAAAAGCATAATTTTGTCAATTAAAGAATGGCAGTAATTGTCTTAAAGGCTGATTTTCACTATTATATTTTCTATGAAAACAAACGCACTTAAAGGCATGAAAGATATTTTACCGGCAGAACAGAAACTGCGCGATTATGTTCAGGGAAAGATTCTGGAAACTTACCGCGCATCCGGCTTTGAACGCATTTCTACGCCTATGCTGGAAGATGCAGAAAATCTTGATAAGAGCGATGGCGGCGACAACCTTAATCTGATTTTTAAAGTCCTTAAACGAGGTGATAAGCTGGACGCTGCTCTTGCAAGCCAGCCGGTTGAAGAAAAAGCACTTTCTGATATGGGACTCCGCTATGACCTTACCCTGCCTCTTACCCGCTTTTTTGCCGCTAACCGCAATGAGCTTCAGTTTCCTTTTAAGGTAATTCAGACAGACCGCGTTTTCCGTGCAGAACGACCTCAGAAAGGCCGCAGCCGGGAGTTTGTACAGTGTGATATCGATATTCTGGGTGACTCTTCCTGCAATGCTGAAGTAGAACTGATTGACGTGACAGCCCGCGCCCTTTTGAACATCGGCTTTAATAACTTTGTAATCAACATTAATGACCGCCGCATTCTCCGCGCCATGCTGGAAAATATGGGCTTTGCTCCGGATACTCTTGATTCAGTTTGTATCACTTTTGACAAGATGGACAAAATTGGAGCAGAAGGCGTTGAAGCTGAGCTTACAGAAAAAGCTATGCCCGCTTCAGCAATCAAAGCTCTTGTTGCTTTTATTAAGGAAGCAGAAGGCGGAAAAATTTCTGTTGATGCAGTTGCGTCAAAATGTGCAGATTCATCTATCGCAGATGACCTTAAATACATTATTTCTACAGCAGAAAAAATCAGCGGTGGAAAATATAAAATCAACTATACTCCAAGTCTGGTTCGCGGACAGGGCTATTATACCGGCGTTGTTTTCGAAATCGGAAGCCCTGACTTTAGCGGTGCCGTTGGTGGCGGCGGCCGTTATGATAATCTGATTGGAAAATTTATCGGCCAGCAGGTTCCGGCTGTAGGCTTTTCAATTGGCTTTGAGCGCATCTGTGCAATTCTCCTTGACCAGAAATATAAGATTCCGGGTGCAAAAGAAAAGTGTGCCCTTCTCTACGATGAACAGACTGAATTCCCTGTGGTTATCAAAGCAGCAGAAAAGCTCCGCGCCGACTATTCCGTTGCCATTCTTCACAAGGCAAAGAAAATGGGGCCTATGTTTGATATGCTGGAAAAACAGGGCTACACAAAATTCGCTCAGTTTAAGGATGGGGCATTAACAGTAAAATAAAGATTACCCGGTCAAGCCGGGTAATGACATTATAGAATATCTTCTTTCTTAACACCCGCGCCGTCTTCTACGTCGCGGGCAAGCCTTGCACCTGTGACTTTATCAAGCCAGTCTGGTGTAAGTCCCGGAGTCAAAACCTTTTCTGTTCGCAAGACTGCAATATCATCTGCGCCAATTATTTCGCCCCTTTTCATATCACGCATAAAATGAAGACTGCGGTTTGTTCGGCCGTAATTTGCTTCTTCCGCCGGAGCCAGACGTTTTATACCATCACCAAGCACAGCCATAACCCGCTCGTGATTATACTGTTCAGAAAGCTGCTCTATTGTTCGCTCCATTCCAACTTCAGCTCCGTAGTGACGGAAGGTAGCTTCTGTCTGGTGAACTGTATGAACCATAAGGGCAAAGGCTTCGGGTTCAAGGGCAACCGGGTCATCAAGCCCCTTAGTTTCACGGCTAAGGGTAATATGTTTTTCTATAACACTTCCTCCGCAGGCCACACTTAAAACCGGAACCAGAACAGGATCCAGACTGTGATCGCTAAGCCCTGTTTCTATATCAAAATCTTTTTTTAGGTTTGAAATGACTTTTATATTATATTCTTCCTCTGGAGCAGGATAACTTGTAATGCAATGGAGCAGAGAAACCTTTTCCCTTCCCACAATATCAATTGCTTTCTGTATATCTTCCTTTCTGCTGACTCCGCTCGAAAGAATAACAGGAACTTCAGCAGCGCCAGTCTTTGCCCTGTAATCAGCGAGAGCTCTGAGCATGGGATAATGATTTAACTCAGGACTTGCAACCTTTACATAATCAGGTTTAATTTCCAGCAGCTCACGAAGACTTCGCAAACCGAAAGGAGAACAGCAGAATTTACAGCCTTTGGAATGAACGTAATCCAGCATCTCTTTGTAAAAGCTTACAGGACACTCCAGCTGACGAAAGCGTTCGTAAAGGGGAATATCACCGGTTGGTAAATGAACAAAGCCTGTTTTTGGGTGCAGAATCTCATCTGCATAAACCCACTGAAACTTTATTGTATCGGCCCCCGCCCAGGCAGCCGCATCAACAAGCTGCCGCGCCTTTTCTATAGAGCCTTCGTGTGAAGTTCCGATTTCTGCAATTATATTGATTTTGCTTTGTGTCATTTTCCCACCCGCTATATAAGCTTTAATTCTCGCTGCTCAAAAGATTTTTTGAAACAGTTTCTGCCTTGTACCGGTTACTGAAAATTGAAAGACAACTCTGCGGAAGCCAGCCGCCTTCAAAGTAATACCAGGTATCCTTTGCGGCATCAACAGCCTTGCCCTTTACCTGAAGTATTTCTCCCTTACGGCAATGACCGACACTCGTGGCTCCCCATTCATCTTTTTCCTTAAAAACAGCATAAGGCTCTGTAACTACGGCCCATTCAACATCTGGAGCAAGAGCCAGGGGATGAGAATTATCAAAAACAATAGGTTCAGCAGCTTTTTTCTGACAGGATGAAAAAAGAGTTGAACTCAATAAAATCAGGGAAATCAGAATTATTTTACGAAAATCTTTATTCAGCTTCATTCTGGCACCACTTTTTTACAGCATCATATACAGAAAGATCGGAATCAACAAAATTTAGTTCTGGTATTTCTTCCAGTTTTGCCCACTTGTATTCGGTATGTTCGGTAAGGACAAAGGGACTGGCTATTCCATCATGAGGGAAATGAACTTCCAGAACATCCAGGCTGCAGGGTTTATCGCGGTGTGTAAAGGTACCGGTAGTGATTTTGCGGCCCACTTTTACGGTAACCCCAAACTCCTCCTGCATTTCACGAACAACAGCCTGCTGCAGATCTTCACCCTCTTCTATTTTGCCACCCGGAAATTCCCAGCGGCCTCCCATATCACCAGTCATCTGACGTTTGGCAATAAAAATCTTTCCATCTCTATAATCTATGCAGGCAATAGACCGGCTCATAAACTACCTCTTAACCTCCGCAGAAAGCTCCTTTTCGCTGCCCCCCGCGTTCAAAATTACATCAACCCTTATTATATCATAATCAGTGAACTTTGTGCGAATATACTGTTCACCTTCCTCGTAGACAAGCTGCCCCTGCCTCTTATCACCAACCTGTCTGTTTGGGTCTATGGCAAAAAACTCTGCATCTACAGGCACCGGGGCTCTTTCCCTGCTGCGGCTGCTGCGCTTCATCTTCAGCTGGACATATACTTCTTCCTCGTAGGAAAAAGCCGTAAGCTCAAAATTAATCCCTGAAAGCGTCGTACCAGCTCTTGTATTGTTAAGCCCTGTATAAACCCAGGCAGCGCCAACAAAAAAAATCAGGGCAAAAAAAATGTAGCGGTTTTGTTTAGTAAGAAATATACGGAAGCCTCTTACGGGCTTTAATTTTCCGTCATAATAATCCCTTACAAGCTGAGGAGCTTTTTTCAAGCGTTCTTCACGGTTATAGCGGAAAACAAGCTTTTTATCGGCTTCATCATCTGGAATTATTTCTTCTACATCTTCAAACATATGTATCGCTTCACTCCGCTTATAATGACATCAATCGTCCGCCAGGTCAGTCTGCAAGTTTAATTCTTTAAAATTGCATCAATCAGATTATCAGTTCTATACCAGACCACACGGGCCTTTTCCTTTTCAAGATAAAGGGCCGTAAGAATACCATCCTGCGATAGACTCATAGTATCAAAAACAACATTTGAATGAGCTACTTTAAACTGACGGCGTAAAATTCTCTGACTTTCACTTTGTATCATTTCGATATTAAAACCATCTTCGGTTTTTACGATAAAAAACTTCCAGCCGTTTTTTGTTACGCCAAGAAAATCATAAGGAATACGATAGGTAAGCTTACTGTAATCAGAAACTACTGATTCTTCATAAGGAGGTACAGACACAGGCTCTTCATAGGTTCCTGTTTCTATATTAAGCGGATAAAGCAGTGTCTGAACATAGTTTATTCCAGACTGTACCTTAGACTCTTCATCAACATAAGTAGAATAGTAATCAATTTGAACATAAAGCTTATAGGAAATTGGATCTGGAACAACATTCTGAATGGTAAGGAAAGCATCCGTCTGCTCATTTGTATCCGCAACAGCAGGCGCATCCTTTGTGGTTACCGGAATCATATATTTTAAAAAGCCATCACTTGCAAACCAGTAAATCATCATTCCTTCAGAAGAAGAAGCGGCAACGACAAGCTCGTCTTTTGAAGTAGTATAGATATTCTTTATAAATGGGAAAGGAGTTCCGCCAGGTCCCTGCTGACCGATATAATCTACAGAAGAACCGTCACGGGCAAAGCGGAGAACTGTATGACTGTAAAGGGTTGTTCCGTCATCACTTTTTTCCTGTCTGTCCCAGGGAATTGAACATACTGTATACACATTTTTATTGGAATCTACTGCAACCATGCCGGGATAATCAAAGGGGTATGATATTTCGTGATGTATACTTTTATCCGGCCGGTTTGAATTTTCAAGAAGACGGGCTGTCTGTGAATCTTCATTGTAAAAAAGAGTTAAAAGGTCGCCATAGGAATTTAATTCAAGTATTTTTTTAGATTCACCATTAACAATGTAGAAAAAACCGTCCTGCATGGCAATTCCAAAACGTACATGACCAACCTCATTCAAATCAGAAATACTGAGCTGTTCCTCAAAATTTCCATAAGGAAGGGAAAATAATTCTGTTTCACTGATAGATTGAACGGTTTCGTTTCCAAGGCAGGAAGTAAATAAGAGACTTGTAAGAATAAGAGCTGCCGCAAGTAAAGTTTTTTGCATGCGTTTATTATATATTTTTTTCCTTGCCGACACAACAAATAATATAGTAAATTTAATTATAATAAGATATAATAGGATATCTATTAATTTGAACTAAGGAATGTAAAATATGTTTATTGATAAAGTTCTTACCGCGATTTTTGGTACACAAAACGACCGCGATGTAAAAGCCCTTCAGCCGATTCTTGCGGCAGTAAATGCAAAAGAAGAATGGGCAAAATCACTTAAAGCAGAAGAATTCCCGGAACAGACAAAGAAATTTAAGGAGCGTCTCGCTGCCGGCGAAAGTCTTGATGATATTCTTCCGGAAGCCTTTGCCCTCTGCCGCGAAGCTTCCTGGCGTGTAATTGGAGAACGTCCTTTTGATGTTCAGATTATGGGTTCCATCAACCTTCATCAGGGCAAAATCACTGAAATGAAGACTGGTGAAGGTAAAACCCTTGTTGCCGTTGCTCCGGCTTATCTTAATGCCCTTACAGGAAAGGGAGTTCATGTAGTTACTGTCAACGACTACCTTGCAGAACGCGATGCAGATTCCCGCCGCCCTATTTTTACCTATCTTGGTCTTACCGTTGGTGCAATTCTTTCAAATATGGATAATGATGCCCGCAAAGCTGCCTATGCCTGTGATGTTACTTACGGAACAAACAACGAGTTTGGCTTCGACTATCTTCGTGACAATATGAAGGTAGACCTTAAAGACAAGGTTCAGCGCGGCTTTAATTACTGTATCGTCGACGAAATTGACTCTATTTTGATTGATGAAGCCAGAACTCCACTTATTATTTCCGGTGCCGGCGAGGATGATACTTACAAATATCACGAAGTTGATAAATACGTTGGCGAACTGAAGGAAGTTGAAAAGGATCCAAAAACCGGAGAATATCCGGATGAATCCTTCATGACTCCTGAAGAACGTGCCGCAATTGAAGGTGACTACACAATTGATGAAAAATCAAAGCGAGTATCATTTACCGATAAGGGTATGCTCCACATCAACGACATTCTTCACAAGCATAATCTGATTACCGGTTCTCTCGAGGATGAAGAGAACTTTGAATATACCCACTACTTTACACAGGCCCTCCGCGCTCACCTCCTTTTCCACAATGATGTTGATTACCTTGTACGCGATGGAAAGGTTGAGATTATCGATGAGTTTACAGGTCGTGTTCTCGAAGGCCGCCGCTATTCTGATGGTCTTCACCAGGCTATTGAAGCTAAGGAGCATATCCGCATCGCCCAGCGCAACCGCACAATGGCAACCGTTACCTTCCAGAATTTCTTCCGTATGTACGACAAGCTTTCTGGTATGACCGGTACAGCCGCTACTGAAGCTGTCGAATTCAATAAGATTTACGGCCTCGACGTTGTAGCAATTCCTACAAACCTTCCAGTTGCCCGCAAGGACGAAAATGATGAAGTTTACCTCAACGAATCAGATAAATGGGAAGCTATTGCGAACGAAATTAAAGAAGCTCATGATAAAGGTCAGCCTGTTCTCGTTGGTACAGTTTCGGTTGAAAAATCTGAGCATCTTTCTGCCCTTCTTACCCGTAAGGGAATCCGCCATGAAGTATTGAACGCTAAAAACCATGCCCGCGAAGCTATGATTATTGCTGAAGCCGGTGCCAAGGGAGCCGTTACAATCGCTACAAACATGGCCGGTCGTGGTACTGATATTAAGCTTGGTGGAAATCCTGAATTCCGCGCCCGAAAGCGTGCCGGAACAAATGCCACAGAAGAACAGTACAAGGCAGCCCTTGAAATCGAAAAGGAAAACTGGAAAAAAGATTACGAGGAAGTAAAGGCTCTTGGTGGTCTTTACGTAATCGGTACAGAACGTCATGAATCCCGCCGTATTGATAACCAGCTGCGCGGACGTTCCGGACGTCAGGGTGACCCTGGACGCTCTAAGTTCTATATTTCTATGGACGATGATTTGATGCGTCTTTTCGGTGGTGAACGCATGAAGGTTATGATGAGCCGAATCGGTATGCAGCCGGGAGAACCTATTGACCATCCTTGGCTCAACAAGGGAATCGAAAAGGCTCAGCAGAAGGTAGAAGACCGCAACTTTGAAATCCGTAAACACCTGCTTGATTATGATGATGTGTTGAACGAACAGAGAACTGTTATTTATGAACAGCGTGATACAATACTTGCTGACAATAATCTTTCAGAAAGAGTAATGAATAATGCCCGTGATGAGGTTGAAGAGCTTTTTGAAAACTATGAATATGAAGCAAAGCATAACCGCAACAGTACTGCACCTCTTGCTGAGCTTCAGGAAAAAATCCGCAACACCTTTGCAATTCAGCTTCCTTCAGATGGTTATACCCGCGAAGCAGTTATTGCGGCCCTTCAGAATGATATAACTGAAAAGGAAACTCTTGCCGGCAAAGAAAACTTCAATATGTTTATCCGCTATCAGTACATTACTATGATTGACAAAAAATGGCTGGATCAGCTTGAAACTCTTGAAGGTCTTCGTGAAGCAGTTGCCCTCCGCTCTTATGGTTCAAAGAACCCGCTTACTGAATATAAGATTGACGGCTTTAATATTTTTGATGAAATGCTGGAAACGATCCGAAGCTCTGTAATGTCTCGTGTATTCAGAGTTCGAGTTCAGCTTTCTCCAGAGGCCGCAGAACAGCGCCGCCGTATGGCAGAAGCCCAGCAGCAGAGCATGAATGCCCAGCACTCAGATGCCGGCAATACAGCAGCCCAGATGGCTCAAAATACTGCTGAACGCAGTGCCCGCTCTAATTTCAACGGAGACCAGGCAAGACGCCAGGCTGTAAACAGCGCAATGAACCAGCGTTCACAGGGTGACAATGTAACCGTTCGACGCACTATGCCGAAGGTTGGACGCAATGATCCTTGTCCTTGTGGAAGCGGTAAGAAATATAAGAACTGTTGTGGAAGATAAAATAAAATACGGTGGTTGAGTAAGCCTAAGGCTGTATCGAAACCTGCATTAGTGCTTACACACCGGTGGTTGAGTGCTTTGCGCAGCAAAGTGTATCGAAACCACCTTTTATACCTTTCCTAAACGGCCCAGAGGCCAGAAGCGGAATACAGGTTTTCCTACAATATACTTTTTATTGATATACTGTGGGGCCATCATTGAATAATAGGTTATAGAAAGAGGATCATCAGCTGATAAAGCTGTTTCTTTTTGTTTATAGGAATGGCGAAGGTCTAATGAATTAAATCTGTTATCTCCCATCATAAAATAGCAGTTTTCCGGAATGTACTGGGGATTTCCCTGAGCATCATTTGCAGGGAATACCGGCATATTTCTTTCATCCAGAAGATTCTGAATATACCAGGTTAAAAGCTCTGCTTCATCATATAAATCTAAAAGCACAGAATCATTTGCCCAGTCTTTATCTGAAATTCCATTTGAATATAAGCTTACATATTCCACAAGCATTTTGCCAAAAGTAAGCTTTGCCATAACATTAAGCCGGTAATTTGCTTCCGAATAAATATCTCTTATTTGACTTTTTGAAGGAATCCAGGAAGTTATAAAGTCTGAGAACCATTCAAGGCCGCCTTCTTTTGTCATTAAATCCTTTGCAATTGTATTACAGTTATTAAAAAGATTGTATTCAAAAACAGAAGGCTTTGTAAAGGCAGTCGCATCCTTTTTCAGGTTTATGAGTTTTTTAAGCTGAATAATCAATTCATTTGCCTGGTATTCAGCCGCAGTTAAATCATAATTTCTTCTTTCTTCTTCAAAGTCCAGCATCTGCTGATATTTTTCTGCAGTAAAGGGAAAATAGTGAATTGAAGGTTTTAACTTTGGATTTACGGAATTCAGATTCCAGGTTGCATATTTATTGTCTGCTGTAACCGGTTCAAAAACATCACTGGAAGCAGTTCGTCTGTAAAGCGTTCCATCCTGCATAACCAGCTGTTCTCCGGGAAGACCTGTAATTCTTTTTACAAGAGGATCTGCCTTCAACTCCCCGTCCGCATCTTTATTAAGATTAACGGTCATCAGGCTGAACATATAGATTAACTGGGATGTAACAGTTTTTACCTCTGATTTTCTATCAAGACTATAATGAGGATTTCTCAAAACTATCGTATCACCGCGCTTGTATTTTCTGAAATCAGGAAGTCCGACTTCTGTAAGAGGAAATTTTGGTCCACAATCAATTTTTGAAACAAACACACGATCCTTTATAAGAAAGGTAGGAACCATTGATTCTGACGGAATCTCGTAAAGCTGGAGGAGGAAAATCTGAAAAATAAGAACTGTAAAAATAGACCAGAAAAAGGCATCTACCCAGTCTACTGCTTCAAATATAATTCTTGCGGCACCCTTGAATTTTCTTTCCACAGGAACAAACTTCCAGCCTTCTACTAGCTTTGCATTTTTCGCCGGATAAAGAACGCGTGAATTAAGATAGGCAAGAACAAAAATAACAAACCAGGAAATTACCGCAAATACATCAACAATAAATGGAGTACCGGAATTTCCTGCCCTGCGGATAATAAAAGTTATAAAAAGAAAATACGGAAGATATTCATTAAGCTTTATTGCGACATAGAGACGTCTTCCATCTGTATCTAAAATCAACTTTTTAAATATAAACCAGCAGATTAAGGCCAGATATATTAAAGCCAGCGGAAATGCGAGTAAAGAAATATCTGCATGAAAACTGATATTCAGCAAAGTAAAAATGCAGGCTGCGGCGAGCTCAATAATTGTAAGAAGTTTAAATTTTTTGAATTCTTTTGAAAGTTCTTTTTTGTTGCTCATAAGAATACTATATCAAAATTTCAGATTTTATTAAATAAGTATTTATTTAAAGGATTATGATTTTGCCAGCTTAGTAATTTCATCATATACTTTTATTATATCCTTAAGGTCTGTATACTTTTCGCCTTTTAGTGTCTGGAAAGGAGCGTCCGTTTCTGCGAGAATTCTTTCAGACGGGAGTTCTTTTACACAGGCAATTACTTTCTTATTTCCATTTAAAAGCTGCTTTCCAAAGCTGAAGTAGCCGTTTATCCCTTTTTTCAATAATGAAGCAGCTTCTGATGGCGGCCCCATAAAGGAATGAAAAAGCACCTCCGGCAGAAGTCTTAACTGTTTTGAATATTCAAAAAGCTTATGATTTGCTTTTCTGCAGTGAATTACCAGTGGAAGCTTATAGCTTAAAGCCAGCTCTAGCTGTATATTCCATATTTTTTCCTGTAAATCAGCGGTATTTTTGAAAGGCTCCGAAAAAAAATCAAAGCCCGCTTCACCAATAAAAGCTATTAAATTCTTCTGTATTATACTTTCCAGATATTCTGCACTTTCTCTGATATTTTCATAAGCCGCATTCTGCGGATGCAAGCCATAAGACTGAATTACAGAGGAAGGTGCTGTTTTTTGAATTTCAAATTCATTTTTGGAATGGGCACAGGAAATACCCTGCCATTTGCTACCGTCTTCAAATACCGGCAGCTCAATACCAAGTTCCCTGCAAACAGCATAATGAAAATGAGCATCAAAGAGATTTTTTTTATCTTTTTTTGCATTTTTTTCTAACATTATTTCTATTATATCCGAAAATAAGAGTAATGCGACAGTTTTGCGTGACACTTTAAATCATTTTTTATATATGGGAGTAAAAAGAAATGAAAAAATACACACTCAAAAGCATTGGTAAAAATACTGATTACATGACAATTCTTCGTGAGATGGAAGATGGCTTCGTTGTAAAAATCGTTCGCGACATGGACGGTTACGAAGATGTAAAAACTGATTATATTTCAAAGGAACTCTTTGACAGCTGCATCCGAACAGGATATCTTACAGAAATTACTGAAACTGTAAAAATGGCTGTTAATGCATAAAATAATAAAAAGTATATAAACAGTCCTCTTGTTAAAATAAAACTGCCAGGTTTGAGTTCCCGGCAGTTTTTTTCGTCTTGCTTCTGTCATTACAAGGTGACAGACAGGGAAGAAACCCATTTCCTTGCCTGTGCAATTCTTTCTTCTTTTGTACCTGGAGTAAGCCAGTGTATTTCCACTCCCTTTTTTTCCATCATACGAAACCAGGTTTCCTGTCTTTTTGCGAACTGACGGATTGCGATAAAAAGTCCTTCAAAAAGTTTTTCTTTTGATTCAATCTTTCCCTGTAAAAACTCAGAACAAAAGCGGTACTCAAGCCCAAGCTTTTCAAGTCTTTCCCAGCTTATGCCGCTATCATGAATTGCCTGAACCTCTTCGAGCATTCCATTATCAAGACGTTCACGCAGACGTTTGCTTATGTTTTCCCAAAGCTGAGGCCGCGGCAGGCTTGTGCCGATTATATAGGGTTTAATATCTGGCCGCTGCACAGATGTAGAATCAAGCCCCTGCTTTTTTGCTTCAATAATTTCCAGAGCTTTTATTACACGAGCTTTTTCAAGAAGGTCGCCTTTTGTATGTAAGTCCGGCTGAAACTCCATAAGACGGGCAGCAAGTAATTCCAGAGGAGTTGCTTCAAGCTCTTCGTGAAGCTTTTTATTTTCCGGAAGAATTACTAGCTGGTAATCGCGGACAATTGCATCAAGATACATTCCCGTGCCGCCAACAACAACAGGCAATTTTCCCCGCTCTCTTATATCTTTAAAAGCCTTATAAAAATCCTGCTGATAGTTATATACATTGTACTCTGCCGGAAGCTCCGTTATGTCTATCAGATGATAAGGAACCGCAGGACCTTCTTCGCTCTCTTCGTAATCCGCAAGGTCTTTTCCAGAACCAATATCGAGGTGACGGTAAGTCTGGCGTGAATCAGCAGATATTATTTCTCCGTTAAATGCACGGGCAAGAGCAACTCCAATAGCGGTTTTTCCAACTGCTGTAGGTCCTAGTACAATCAGACAATTATATGACACGGCATACCACACATTTTAAATATTCAGATTTTGGATAACCGAGAAGCACCGGATGATCCGGGCCGGCTCCTCTTTTTTCGAGAATCTGAATACGCTTATGACTATCCATTGCGGCATGCATAAGCATATCACAGAACATATTTGTTTCCATAAAGTAAGAGCAGGAACAGGTAACAAGAATTCCGCCTTCATTCAAAAGCCTTAGAGCACGAAGATTAATTTCCTTATAACCTCCATATGCCTTTTCTATCATCTTAGCAGATTTTGTAAAGGCCGGAGGATCAAGAATAATTACATCAAACTTTTTCCCTTCGTTTTCATATTTTTTGAGCAAATCAAAAACATCAGCACAGACAGCCTTCATCACATTACCTGCACCATTGAGTTCAATATTATGCCTAACCATATCAACAGCTTCCGGGGAAATATCTACAGAAGTAACCTCCCGGGCCCCTGCCTTAAAAGCATTGAGACCAAAAGCACCCGTATGAGTAAAGGTATCAAGAACAGTTTTACCTTTACAGAAGGAAGCCGCCGCAAGACGGTTAAACTTCTGATCCAGAAAGTAACCGGTTTTCTGACCGTTTGCAATATCCACACCAAGCTTTATTCCGTTTTCGATGATAGTAAACTGAGTTTCACCTTTTCCGAAAATCCAGCCCGCAGTCTGTTCAAGTCCTTCCTTATCACGTACACTGACATCACTTCGTTCGTAAATACAGTCCGGTTTACAGACCTTTTTAAGGGCAGCAAGAATTTCATTTCTGAAAACTTCGCAGGAAAGAGACAGAAACTGAACAACAATAATAATACGTCCCTTTTCATCACAGAAACGCTCCGAGATAAGCCCCGGTATAAAATCAGCTTCCCCGAAAATAAGGCGATATGAGTCAATATCCTTATAGAACATTCTTCGCATATTATAGGCATCAAGAATTTTCTTTTCGTAAAAATCTCCCGGAGCAGCCATTATTACATCTGCATGCTCGCTGCCTATAATGCGTACAGTAATCTTTGATTTTTTATTGATTATGCCGCTTCCAAGGAAACCGCCGGCCTTTGTATAAACCTCAACAAGAGCCCCGTCCACAACAGAACATTCTTTCAGTCCTTCATTCTTCCATTCAGACTTATCGTCCTTTTCATCGGCTCTATACTTTACATGTGATATTTCATTATCAAATACCCAGGGAAAGCCCTGCTGAATTTCTTTTTCTTCTTTACTGTTTAAAAAGACTCTGGGAAAATTATTACTACTCATATAAAGCATTATATCAAACTTGATTATTCATCACAATTACACCATAATCGTGATATGCTTTTTATTTTTGATATGGGTGGTGTTGTTACAAATACCTTTCTGCTTACCCAGCTTTACAATAAACTTAATATTACAAATACTGATTTCTTTAAAATTTGTGC
>CAMNGG010000369.1 GCA_946537975.1 uncultured Treponema sp.
GCGTGAAGACCTCCGAAAATAAATTCATCGGTGGTAAAGCCAGTTAGAATCGGTACCGGTGTACATTTGCCATCCTTTACTAAATCATAAAGCTGACCTTTATTGAACTGATTGTCAAAAACTGGTGTCCAGCTGGCAATGGATTTTCCATAGCCACCCCATTCTTCCCATTTCTGACGCAGCTGATCTGTAGTAAGCTTGCGAGCCTCTGCAAGAGTCTTACAGCCGCAGAACTTAAAGAACTCGCGGCCAAGCTCTTCTGCCTCAGCTACAGAGCGTTTAGGGAAGATTTCCGGAATATGAGGCGCATAAATAAGGCCGCTGTCGACTACTGCACGCTTAAAATATTTTCGGCTCTCTTTATTTGCAATGTGGAAGAGAACGCTGCCGGCTCCTGCAGACTGACCTCCGATTGTAATATTGTTTTTATCACCACCAAAGGCTTCGATATTCTCGTAAACCCATTTCATTCCGGCCTGCTGGTCCTGAAGTCCCATGTTTGCAGGTGCTTTAGGGTATTCTTTTGTAAGCTCAGGGTGACAGGTAAAACCAAAGAGATTAACGCGGTAATTTACTGTAACAACAATAATACCCCGGCGGGCAATACGCTCTCCGTCAAACTCCATTTCAGCTGTGTGACCAACCTGCCAGCCGCCTCCAAAAATCCAGAAGTATACAGGAAGCTTTTCCTTGCCGGTCTTTGCAGGAGTCCAGATATTCAGATAGAGACAGTCTTCGCTTACAGGAATATCAGGGTCTACAGACCATTCGCGGGAATAAACATCCTCTGGCGGAGGATTACGGTTAGGGGAGGGCTGAACCGGAATAGGAGGGAAGGTATAGCACTGACGTACTCCATTCCAGGCTTCAGCCGGCTGTGGAGGTGCAAAACGTAATTTTCCTACCGGTGGTTTTGCAAAAGGCACGCTCTTAAAAGCTGTAATTCTAGGGTCAGCGGCAGGAATGCCTTCGACAGTACCTAGTTTTGTTTTTACGATACGAAGCATTTTTTATCTCCTAAAAAAAAGACCGGAGGTTTCGATACGATGCTTCGCATCACTCAACCACCGGTCTTTCGTAAACGGTGGTTGAGTGCTCGCGAAGCGAGTGTATCGAAACCACCTTATGATTTTTATATTTTTAGCTACTCCTTAACACCACCGATTGTCATACCTACAACAAAGTATTTCTGTACGAACGGATATACAATAAGAATAGGTAATGTAGCAACTACAGTGATAGAAGAACGAATTGTAACTGGTGTTACCATAGCAGCAGCTGAACCTGAAGAAGCAGCAACGGCCATTGCGTTAGCATCGGCAGCAGAGTTACTCTGGTTCTGGCTGGCCTGAAGGTAAGACATCAATACATACTGCAAAGAATGCAGGCTAACCTTAGGAGAACAATACAGGTATGTATCAAACCAGCTGTTCCATGCACCTACAGCAACGAAAAGACAAGTCATTGCAATAGAAGGAACAATCAACGGCATGATAATGCGCATGAAGATTTTGAATTCATTTGCACCATCAATGCGGGCAGACTCAACAAAGCTGTCTGGAAGACCATTGATATAAGTTCTTACAAGGATGAAGTTGAATACATCAACGAGACAAGGAACGATATAAACTGCAAACTTATTCAAAAGATGAAGGTGCTTAATAAGCATGTAGCCAGGGATCAAACCAGCGTTGATATACATAGAAATTACAATAATTGCAGTAAGAGGCTTTCTGATAACGAATTCTTTACGGCTAAGTGCATAAGCAAGCATAGAAGTACAGAATACATTCAAAACAGTCTGAATAATAGTTCTCGATACAGAAATAAGTCCTGCATGGAAAATTGCATTATCAACAAAGAGAGCCTTGTAGTTCTGCCAGGTGAATTTTCTCGGGAAGAAGGTAATGTCACCTTTAAGAGAATCAAGACCATCATTGAAAGAAATAGCTACTGTATTCCAGAAAGGATAAACAGTTGCAACTACTACAAAGGCAAGTGTAAGGAAGATGATAATATCGAAAATGATGTTACCAATCTGTGTGTTACGTTTTGCTGCGGCATATTCTTTGCTGGCAGCAAGTGTTTTTTCATTTTCCATCATATCAAACGCTCCTCTCCACTCTTCTTAGCAATCCAGTTAGCAAGAAGCAGAAGAATAATATTTACTGCATTCTTAAAGATACCGGCAGCAGTAGCCAGTGAGAAGTTGAACAGTTTGAAACCATACTTCAATACGTACAAGTCGATTGTAGAAGCTACATCCTGGTTCATACCATTCTGTAAGAAGAATGGCATTTCAAAGTTTGCATCAAGAATGTGACCAGCAGACATAATCATCATGATGATGATAGTTGCTTTGATTCCAGGCAAAGTGATATGCCAGATTTTTCGGAGACGACCACAACCATCAATCTGTGCGGCTTCGTACAGACATGGGTCAATAGCAGTCATTGCACCAAGGTAAACGATTGTATTCCAACCTACTTCCTTCCATACATAAGTCCAACCAATGATATGCCAGAAATATTTTGGAGTAGCAAGCCACTTTACAGGCTCTTTTACGAGGTGTAAGCCCAATAATATATTATTTAAAGTTCCATCTTCAACGTTAAGTACATTTGCAACTAATCCCGTAACAATAACCCAAGAAAGGAAGTGAGGGAGATAGGAAACTGTCTGAACGAATCGTTTTACACCGATGAAGCGTACTTCGTTCATAAATACCGCAAGAATAATTGCAGTAATATAACCAAGAGCCGTAGAAATAAGGCTCATTCCAACTGTATTTCTTAAAGAAAGTAAAAATTCTTTAGATTTAAAGAGGTCACCAAACCATCTGAAGCCTACCCAAGTCTGCTGAAAGAAAGATCTTGCCGGTTTGTAATTCTGGAAGGCCATTGTCCAGCCCCAAAGAGGGATATATCTGAACAGGATAATGTATAAAACAAACGGAACTGACATTGCAATAAGCATCTTCTGCTTGCCAAGCAGCTTTCGTTTGCTAGTCTTGTTTGCCAATTCTGGATTAATCACAGCCTTGACATCTTTTTTATTTTTCATAAAAAGCACCTGTTTAATAATATTAAAAAAAGTCCACAGAAAAACCGTGGACTTTTTTTTCGACAGTTGAATGCTGAGCATTCAACTGTCACTGGTTAGCGTTTGACAAGAATGTCAGAACTAACTAGTCCTTTTTATTAGTTCTTGTCTCCACCGAAAACTTCTACACGGTGGTCAAGCTGCTGCTGCATGAACTCGTTGTAAACCTTTGTGAGTGGAAGCATCAACTTAACATATTCATCCCATGTCTTGTCGAAATCTTCTGGCTTGCCCATGATCATCATTGGCAGGTACTTTCTCTGGATTGTTTCGAATCCAGTCATAGCAACTGCTGCTTCATGCTCAAGACCATCGTTTTCTGGAGATGGGTTACACTGCCACATTGGATACCAACCGTTGTTGTTTCTTGGGTTAGAATCTACGAATTCAGCATAAGAACTAACACCATAAGCCTTCCAGAGGTCGATATCAACCTGCTTCTGGCTCAACTGATATTCCCATGGAAGATCATCCATAGTACGTGTATATCCAGACTTCAGAGTTCCTTCAAGCTTTGGAGCTTCTTCACGCCAGAGCAAAGCAAAGTGCTTCTGGTTGTAGTTAGGATCCTTCTGCTGGTCGCGCATAGCCTGTGTGCGGTATGCAGCTCCCTTAGTTCCAGTCTTAGAACCATCCTTATCGATGAGGTAATCTTCACCTTCGAATCCCCAGTAAAGAACTTTCTGGTTTTCTTCCTTAATCATTTCATCCATGAACTGGAGAATCTTGATTGTCTTGTCCTTAGAACACTTAACAGTGATACCATAACCTCTCTGGAGGTTTGGAAGTGAACGATCGCGGTACCAAGGCTTAATAGACTTGTCGAATGTTACAGCGAGTGGAGCGTAAGTTCTTTCATCTTTTCCAGCTGTCCAGAGTGCGTTTTCAGCGTTATCACCCATGAACTGCCATCCCTGAATGAACATACCAAGTACACGGCCCTGAGAAATCTTAGCATAGTACTGGTCGCGGTTGTCTGTGAAAGAAGCTGGATCAATCAATCCTCTCTGATAGTAGCCGTTAGCGAGCTTAAACCATTTCTTAGCGTTTGCATCAGTGAAGATATCATAGTAAACATACTTCTTTCCTTCTTTTACAACGTGTCCGTTACCATCGTTAGGGTTTCCACCAAGGAACTGTGGTGGGTTCCAGAGGTCGAATGCTTCCCAGTCAGCTGTAATGATGTTGAAAGGAATTGTCTTTGCACCGTCGATTGTTGGATACTTCTTGTAGTACTTTTCAATAAGGTCGAAGTATTCATCGATTGTCTGAATCTTTGGATATCCGAATTCCTTAAGAACAGCCTTCTGAATCCACCATGCATTTCCGTTGTAATATGTATCAGATGGAACTCCATCGATTACACCATAGTTTGGAAGAGAGTAGATGTGCTCTTTGATGATATTTCCCTTAGAATCCTTCTCAGAATCCTGGTCAATCATCTGCTTCCAAACTGAAGAATAGTGCTTCTTCAAGTTAGGAGCATACTTCTCGATAAGTGGCTTAAGGTCCTGAAGACATCCAGCACCCTGGAACTTCTCTGAGTCTACTTCTACGAGGTCAGGAAGGTCGCCAGAAGCGATAAGTACACCAATTTTCTGGTCTTTATCACCAACCAGAATATCCCAAGAGAAAGTTACACCGAACTTCTCTTCAATCCACTTGTAGGTTTTGTTGTCTGCAGGTGGCTGATTTCTCTGCTGAATTGTAAATACAGAGATGTTCATTGTCTTTGCCTTGCTTTTTTTAGCAGCAAAGAGAGTTGTTGTTAAAGCGGCAGCAATTAACAACACAACGACTGTTTTTTTCATAAAGTCCTCCATTTATGATTAACTTTTTTACAAAATTGTTTGTAAAACGTTTTAAAAATATCATAAAACGGTTATTTTATGAAAAAAACACTTATAGTCGCATAATATTTATAAAAAAGTCTTATTTTTCGTTGAATTCTAAGTTTTTTCACAGTAAAATGGAATTATGGCAAAAGAAGAGCAAATAAAAAGGCAACCGGTTTCCTTACAGCTGCTTTTTCAAAAGGGCTATGCAGAAGAGCCTCTCCGGCAGTTAGAGTACGAAATTTTATATATAGAGAACGGCAGAGGCGAATTTTTCTGGGATAATTATTCTGATAATGTAAATAAAGGTGATATTATTTTTATAAACTCCTTTGAAGAACATTATTTCCGGGCAGAAAAATCAGGTGAAGCCTGCGGCTTTTATCGGTTCTTATTTGATGTGTCAGCACTGGGACCGGCAGAAGACCCCTGCAGAAGGTTTTTTGAAGAAATAAGATTATGCCGTTTTCTCAAAATGCCGGCTTTACTTACTGAACGTTTTGTAAAAGCGGCGCAGCTTAAAAGTAATGATGAAAGAAAACCTCTGATTCTCCGTTCAATCTTAATGGATGTAATATCTTACGCTCTTGAAACAGATCAGTATGAACGTTTTTCTCAGATTCTTATGTCTGAGAAAAGAAGTATTTCTGCTATTGATAATGCTGTTCAGTATATCAGGGAATCTTATAGGGAATACCTGAGTCTTGAACAGCTGCTGCAGCTTACTAATTATAGTAAAAGTCACTTTATACGGCTTTTCAAAGAAAGTACGGGTATGAACATTTCGGAGTATATAAATAAATACCGTATAGAGAAGTCTTGTCTTGATTTGATTTATACAAATAACAATATTACTGAAATTGCTACGGCGAACGGCTTTAATAATATTCAGTATTTTTCCAGAAAATTTAAGGAATATATGAAGTGTACGCCGAAGCAATATCAGAAAAAATGCAGAAAGCTAACAGAACGTACGGTGGTTGAGTAGCCCTAGGGCGTATCGAAACCACCGCAGATTTCAAAAAGGTGATTTCGACCCTTCGACTAAGCTCAGGGACCGTACGGCTTCGCCTACTCAATCACCAATTTTAAAGCCCTTGAACTGATGGGTTCCGCCGCCGACAAACTTAAAGTAAAGTTCGCCGACTCCATCCGGAAGGGCAAGGTCCGCAGAGAAGCTTTCCCAGATATTGCTTCCTATAGGTGTGATTTCCGCAAGCACCGGACCATCCCATTTTGTACGGATTTCGTATTTACCGTAAACATAGCCGCGGGTTGTTACAGAAATCTTGCGAACTCCCTTAAAATCAAAGAACTTAAAGCCAAGGGTGTAGCCGTTCTGCATATTTGCTACATAGCCTTCTTCCTGGTCGCCGTCTTTACCGTCCTGGGTGATGCGGGGGTGCTTTATATCAACAATAAAGTTTTTTTCATCCGGATTAAAGATATTGCAGGCAATGTAAGCAGGGTAGAAGCCCTTACCTTCGAGTGGGCCGCCGTTGAGACCGCAGGAGGTAATCTGCACCTGAGGAATTGTTCCGTCCGGCAAAACCTGCATTTTTTCTGCACAGCCCTGGCGGTTGAACCAGTTTCCGTTTGTGTGGCGGTGGTAGAAAATGTAGTACTGACCGTTTATGAGCTCAAAGCCGCCGTGATTGTTGGCTCCAAAGCAGGTCGGCATATCGGCTGGTTTATAGGAATCTATACCTAGGTCTACATTGCTGACAATTACGCCCCGGTACTTAAAGCCCGAGGTTGGATTTTTACTTGTGGCATAGCAGAGCTCGTGCATAACCTGAGAAGAGAAAACAAAATAGTAAGTGTCTCCAATCTTTCTGATTGATGGAGCTTCGAAGAAGGCGTGGTCTTTATAGCCCTTCCAGTTTTCAACTGAATCCTGAGGGTAAGGGCAGTCAGTTTCAACAGGAGCTGATACGTCGGTGTAGCAGTCGCCCGGAGCTATGATTACAGGCTCTTCTTCGATTGTCAGCATATCCGGGCCAAGCACGGTTGCCATGGCTCCGATTCTGTCTTTCATATGATTTCCGCAGAAGCCTGTGTAGAGGTAAGTGCGGTTGCCTTCGGTTAAAACTCCCGGGTCAAACTGAGGCATATCGCCCTTGCGGTCTCCAAGTCTTGTTCCATCTTTATAATGAACGTGGCCGTAGAACTTATACTTTCCGGCCGGGGTGTCGCAGACCGCAACTGAAACAAAGCCAACCTTGTCGTAAACGTAGTAGAGGTAGTAGCGGCCGTCCGGTCCCTGAGTAACATCCGGAGCATAAAGGCACATATGTCCGTCGGCATTCATTTCTTCTGAAGTTTTTGGATAGATAACTCCTTCATAACGCCAGTCGGTCAAATCAGTTACAGGGGCAGAGTAGCAGACATAGTCTCCCTGGCAGAATACCCAGCCATTGAAAAAGTCGTGTGAACCGTAAACGTAAACGCGGTCTCCGAATACGTGAGGTTCTCCATCCGGAACATGCTCCCAGGACGGCATATAAGGATTAAAGCCTTGTTTCATAGTAATATTCCCCTAATTTACTGATATTTTTAGTTAAACGTTTTACTTTTTTATAATAAAACTGTATATTGAAATCATGAAATGTGCAAGAGCAATTTTATTGCTGATTTTTACTGGAGGAATTTTTATGTCTTGTTCAAAGGAAGAAATGATTGCGGCAACTCCTGTTAGCGAGATGCAGAAGCTTATGGCCGAAAAGGCTTTTAAAATGCCTGGTGAAAATAATCCTGTTGTGGCTCATAAATACGGAGCTGACCCGGCTGTTCTTGAATATAACGACACCCTGTATATTTATTCAACAAACGATATGCAGCAGCTGGAATTTACAAAGGGAAAAATTGATAACGGATACAACAAGATAAATACGCTGAATGTTTTTTCTACTAAAGATATGGTGAACTGGACGGACTGCGGCGAGATTGCGGTAGCAGGAAAAAATAATCCGGCAGGAGCCGCAAAATGGGCAGCTAATTCCTGGGCTCCCGCAATCGCCTGTAAAAAGCTTGATGGAAAGGATAAGTTCTTCCTTTACTTTGCAGACAGCGCAAATGGAATCGGAGTTCTTACGGCAGATTCTCCTCTGGGACCTTTTACTGACCCTCTTGGAGAAGCTTTGATTTCACGTAAGACTTCAACCTGTGCAAGTATCAACTGGCTTTTTGACCCGGCCGTTCTTGTTGATGAAAAGGGTAACGGTTACCTTTACTTTGGCGGCGGCCACGATCCTGATAAGTACGAGCACCCTAAGAATGCCCGCTGCGTTGCACTTGCTGATGATATGATTCACATTGTCGGCGAGCCTGTGATGATAGATGCTCCTTTCCTTTTTGAGGATTCGGGAATCAATAAGATTGGGGACACCTGGTATTACACCTACTGTACAAACTGGCAGGACAGAAAGGATACAAAGGATCCTGATAAGATGCCGATTGCTGTAATCGGGTATATGACTTCAAAAAATCCGCTGGGGCCTTTTGAATACAAGGGCTACACTCTGGAAAATCCCGGAACTGTATTCGGTGCCTGGGGAAATAACCACCACTGGATTTTCTCTTTCCGTGGTAAGTGGTACATTGCTTACCACACACAGGTGCTGGAGAAGACTGTTGGCTGCGAGAAAGGCGGTTACCGCAATATATTTATAGATAATTTTGAAGTAAATGCAGACGGCTCTCTTCCAAAGCAGAAGATGACTAAGAAGGGCGTAGAGCAGGTAAGTAAGTTTAAGCTTGGTGATGTAGTGCCGGCCGCAACCTTTGCCCGTTCAGCTAATGTGGCTGTAACTTCTAAGCAGACTTTAGTATCTGTGAAGGATGGTGCTTACGTTTGTATTAAGGGCGTTGAGTTTACTGGTTGTGAAAAAGAGTTTGCTGTAAAGTGTGCTCCTGTTGACGGAAAATCTATCAAAGTTCAGCTTGACGGCTTTGGAGGAAATGGCACAGAAATCTGCGAAGCAAAGCTTGGTAAAAAGGCTGATGTTTCTGAAAAAATTAAAGCAGCAAATGGAGTACATGATTTGTACATAATTCTGCCGGAAGGTCTTGAGTTGATTAATTGGTCGATTAAATAAAAAATATAACCACACGGATTTTGGAAAATCTAACGATTTTCCATTATTAATATAGAGAAAGATTTTGCGTTAGCAAAATCGAATACGAGTGGTCAAGGCACGCTTCGCTCAAGGCCTTGACTCACTCGTTTTGCGGCTTGATGTTTCATTTTCAAACCGCAATCCGTGAGGCTTAATTTATTATTATGTCATTTGATATTATAGAAGAAAATCACTATAATAAGGCGCTATGAGTAACGAAAATCAGAATAATGAAAAGAGAGACCCGCTGCTCTGCCATTGGGCAGATCAGATGGCAAGCCAGATTATCCGTGAGAAGGGAGATCTGGATTTATACACCTGTGCTTCAGGAATTACACCTTCTGGAACAGTTCACCTTGGAAACTTCCGCGAAATCATTACAGTAGACTTAGTAGTTCGCGCGCTTCGCGACCGTGGTAAGAAAGTTCGCTTTATTTATTCCTGGGATGATTACGACGTATTCCGTAAAGTTCCTGCTAACATGCCTGATCCTGAAATCCTTGAAAAATATCTTCGCTATCCAATTACCGAAGTACCTGATACAACCGGCCGCAACGAAAACTATGCCCGTCATCACGAGGTTGATATTGAAACTCAGCTTCCACGTGTAGGCATTCAGCCGGAATTCCTTTATCAGGCAAGCCGTTACCGCGCAAACCGTTATGCAGAAGGAATGAAGAAGGCTATGCAGAATCGCGACGTTATCAAGGAATGTCTCAACGAATACCGCGACGATGCTCACAAAATGAAGCCTGAAGACGTTTACTGGCCTGTAGCAATTTTCTGCGGCAAGTGCCAGAAAGATACAACAGAAATTACAGACTACGACGGAGAATACGGAATCACTTATAAGTGCGAATGCGGTCACACAGAAACTGCAGATATCCGTACCTTTAAGGGAGCAAAGCTCGGCTGGCGTGTAGACTGGCCAATGAGATGGAACGAAGAAAAGGTAGTATTCGAGCCGGGTGGAAAAGACCATATCAGTCCTGGTGGAAGCTACGATACTGCAAAGCTCGTAAGCAAGCGTATTTACAATTGGGATGCTCCTGTTACAATGCGTTATGACTTTGTAAACCTCAAGGGAGTTCCTGGTAAGATGTCTTCTTCTAAGGGTAAGGTAATTGCTTTGCCAGATGCTCTCGACGTTTACCAGGCAGAAGTTCTCCGCTATCTTTTTGCGGGAACAAGACCTAACACAGAATTTGCAATCAGCTTTGATATGGACGTTCTCAAGGTTTATGAGGACTACGATAAGACAGAGCGCATTGTTTACGGAATCGACAAGGCTAAATCAGATGACCACTTCAATAAGGAAAAGCGCATTTATATGCTCAGTCAGATTGACGGAAAGATTCCTGAAACTATGCCATATCAGATTACAATCCGCCAGCTTACAACCTTGCTGCAGATTTATTCCGGTGATATTGATGCTGTAATTAAGGCTCTTGGAGATGTAAAGCCTGAGCAGGAAGAAAGATTGCGCCGCCGAATTGAATGTGCCTGGTTCTGGGTAAAGCACTCAGCTCCAGACTGCGCACCGGACTTCTGTTTTGAACTCCGCAACGACGGCAGCAAGGCTCCACTCGAAGGCGACCTGCTTACAGCCGTTAAGCGTGTCCGCGACGAAGTGCTTCCTAAACTCGATAGCTTCCAGCTGGATAAGGAATGTCAGCAGGCAATGTATGATATTGCTACAGAAATGGGACTTGAGTCTAAGGCTTTGTTTACTGCACTCTACAATGCCCTTATCAACAAGGATCAGGGACCACGTCTGGGCAGCTTCTTTAGAATTATCGGAAAAGAAAAGCTCGAGAAGATTTTGAGTGTATACTAAAAATCAGATTTAATAACAATAATTATAAACAACTTGAATTTTCAAAATCCTATGTTAAAATATTTGGCATAGGATTTTTTATTTATGAAACTTAATGGCAAATTCTCATTTATAATCGTTTTTACAATACTACAGGCTTTGGTTCTTACCGTTTTTTCTAGTATAAATCTAAAAAAGGTCCAGAATATAAAAAATTATCAGAATGTTGAGATTAAAACTGAGGCTCAGCTTAGTTCCATAATTGATTATCTTGAAAAAATGGATTACTGGGATTTTGAGATAGAAAATGCCTATTCAGCCTTCGAAACACAAAAAAAAGCAATATCAGAATCCTTTGCCTACCTTACAGAGAGTCCTATAGTCAATGAATTTCCAGAAGCCTTTGCGGCAAATCTTAAGCAGGTTAAGCTTACCTGGCTGCTGCTGGAGGAAGGCCTGACTCCAATAGATGAAATCCTCAAAACAATGGAGGATATGACAATTTCTGCAGGGGTAAAAACAAATATTCAAAGCTTTGGTATACGTGAAACTGCAGCTTTGTATGAAGAAGATGAACAGGCCGCCCAGCTTCTGACAATGACCGAAGAAGCGCATCTTCAGCTTAGAAAAATCCGTCTTCTTTATGTTCAGCTTATGACCCTTAATTCTAAATCTTCAGTTATGCTTGATGAAGTAATTGAAGAAATGGAAAGCAGCTTTTTAAAAATTACAATTATCTTTGCCGTAATCACAACTATCCTTCTTTCTATTTTGATTTTGTTTGTAACAAGCAGGGTTTCAAGACGAATTATCAAAATCAAAAATATGACTTCGACACTTGCTGAAAAAGACTTCTCTGTAAAAATAAATCCGGAAGGCAGTGACGAAATGGAACTGCTTATGACGAACATCAATAATATGGTTCGTCAGGTAAATGACTTCTTCCTGATGGTAAAGTCTACCGCAAAAAAAGCCCTGGATGCGGAGGCTTCAATTAACGAATCTGCGGGAAGTACGGCAGACGCTTCTGCTTTGATTGATTCAAATATTGATGAGATTAATAAGCGCTTTTCGGATGCGGTTGCTGTAATTAACAGTACAATTGGTGTTATTGCGGAAATGAACCTGCATGTTGATACTCTTGTTCAAAGTAATTCTTCTCAGACCTCCGCAATAGAAAATAGTAATACAGCGGTTAATGAGGTTGTAAATACTCTTGAACACATCAGTAAGATGGCTGAAGAAAGAGTTCGAAATGCAGAGGAAATGCATGCTTTTGTTGCGGACGGTGATGAGAAGATTTCTTCTACCAATGAAATATTGAACAAGGTTTCACAGCAGCTTGATGAGGTTTACGAGGTTGTAACAATCATCAATAACGTTGCTGAACAGACAAACCTTCTTTCAATGAATGCCGCAATCGAATCTGCCCATGCCGGTGAGGCCGGAAAGGGCTTTGGTGTTGTTGCTGAAGAAATCCGTTCGCTTGCGGAAGAAACTTCAGATAACGCAGATAAAATCTCCAAGGTTATTAATACGATAGTTGAAGCTGTTGAAAATGCTAATAAATCCAGTCAGTCTGCCTTTGACGCTTTTGAAAAGGTTAGTGCTCATGCAGATCAGATTGTAGATTCCCTGCAGGAAATTACAGACGGTATTGGAAAAATTGATACGCAGATGCAGCAGATTAAACAGAGAAGTGAAGAGACTTCTTCTGCGGCAGATGAAATGAATCGTTATTGTGGTCAGCTGGCAGAAAAACAGAAGCAGGTTTCTCTCAAGGTTGATAACATGAACGAAGTGTTCTTTGTTGCAATCAGTTCGCTTCACAAGATTAAAGATGAAACTGCAGATATTGTAAGTAAGATGAAGAAGGTAAGCTCTTCAAGTGATGAAAGCTTCAGAAATCTTACAGAGCTTGAAAATGTTCTTGAAGAGTTTAAAACTGATGAGGCTGTTGATTCTCAGATTAATTCTGAAAAGGAAAGCCAGTCAGCTACA
>CAMNGG010000370.1 GCA_946537975.1 uncultured Treponema sp.
GAAAACTTTATGGACGGATATTTCCAGGTTCCTAAGGTTTTGGGAGAGGGTGCCTAAACTCGGCTCTATTTTTATTTGGGCGTTCCCGCTGCTTCGCAGCGGTCGGCTGTTACGTGGCTCGCTAACGCTCGGCCTCCTCACTTCGTTGCGGTGGCTGCTTCGCACCACTCCATAGCCTAACGCAATTTTGGAGAAAACAATGTACTATACAATTAAAGAAACAAGAAACGCATTAAAAAGTGGCGAAATTACCAGTGAGAAACTGGTTAAAGATTCAATCGAAACTTTCAACAAAGATAAATCTGCACCAATTCCTCTTAATGCATTTATAGAAATGTACGAGGACGCCGCAGAAAAAGCCGCTGCTGCCGACAAGGAAATTGCCGCAGCCCGTGCTTCTGGCGGAGATGCACTCGAAAAGCTTTTTGCAGAAAAGCCGTTGCTTGGCATTCCGTTTGCAAACAAAGATAATATCAATTCAAAGGGCCACCGCCTTACCTGTGCTTCTAAAATCCTGGAAGGCTATGTAGCCCCTTATAACGCAACTGTAATAGACCGTCTGGAAAAGGCCGGCGCAATTCCTCTTGGCCGCTGTAATCAGGATGAGTTTGCAATGGGTTCTTCTACAGAATATTCAAGCTATGGACCAACCCGCAACCCTATTAACCGTGAGTTTGTTTCCGGTGGTTCTTCGGGTGGTTCAGCTGCCGCTGTTGCTGCTAACCAGGCTCTCTTTGGCCTTGGTACAGAAACCGGTGGTTCAGTTCGCCTTCCAGCCAGCTACTGTGGAATCTACGGTCTTAAGCCTACATACGGAGTTCTCAGCCGCTGGGGCGTAGTTGCCTATGGTTCATCTCTGGATCAGGTTGGTATTCTCGGCCACACTCCTGCCGATATTGCTGAACCACTCAGTCTTATGTGTGGAGTTGATTTTTATGATGATACATCAGCTGATTTACCGGAAGGAAAATCTTTGAATAAACTCGAGGCCCTCAGCGATTCTGAGTTCAAGGCTCTCAAAATTGCAATTCCAAAGCAGTTCCTTAAAACAGAAGGTGCTGATCCTGATGTTGTAAAATGCTTTGAAGAAACCAGAGCCTGGTTCACCGGCAAAGGTGCAAGTGTAGAAGAAGTTGACCTTCCGATTCTCGACGCTTCTATTGCCGCTTACTATGTAATTGCTCTTTCTGAAGCAGCCAGCAACCTCAGCCGTTTTGACGGTATCCGCTATGGCCGCCGTGTAGACAATGGTCAGGGCTATGATGAGCTTTATGTTGATACTCGTTCAGAAGGCTTTGGTCCTGAAGTAAAGCGCCGTATCGTAATTGGAAACTACGTTCTTTCAGAGCAGTTCTCTGGAGATACTTATAAAAAGGGTATGACAGTTCGTGCCCGCATTCAGCGCGAGGTTGCAGCCGTATTCGAAAAGTACGACATTATTCTCTGTCCGACTTGTCCAACTGCTGCCTTTAAGCTTGGTTCAAAGGTTGATAACCCTCTTGAGATGTATCTTTCAGACCTTTATACAACCTTCGTAAACCTTGCCCGCATTCCTTCTATAAACGTTCCAGCCGGACGTACAGCTGCAGACAATATGCCGATTGGTATGCAGTTTGCCGGAGCCATGTTCAGCGAGAAGAAAATTCTCCGTCTTGCTCAGAATTGGGAGAAGGACCATAAAGCATGTGGAATTCCTGTAAAGGAATAAATTATCTTTGGGCTTGAGGCAGCTGCCTGCTTTTTGCCTGCTATGCCTTTGCGAATTTTTTATTTGCGGCCCAAAGATCCAATGCAAAAAGCCAGGTTACGCCGTAAAGAATGGGAATTACAAACCAGATTGTATTTACTCCACCCGCAAGAAAATTGTACCAGTCGTAGTTACGATCAACCTTGCCATTATCCAGATGAAGCAGAATATTGGGTGTATAATAGAATGAATACAGGAGCATAGGAAGAATTCCTGGAATCGTGCTTATGAGCCCGGCTGGTTCAGCCGCTTCAAAAAAGATAAAGGAAATTATACACAGAAGCGGCGTAATCAGATGCATAAAAAAGTTTGAGTTCATGAAATAGTGCAGAAAGTTTCCGTGCGAAGTTGGAGCCAGAAAGAAAACTGTTACCATCATAGTGAGGGTAACACCAGTTGTTGCCGCAAGCTTCAGATAATAGAAGGCTCGCGGCATGCTTGTAGACTTTTTCCCCTTAGCAGTGAATTTATAAATTACAAAAGCAAGCGAAACCAAACCCGCAAATATATTTGAATCGACGGTAAAATATCTGAAGGACTTAAAATTCCTTGAAGAAAGTACTTCAATTTCTCCCATAAACTTGAAGCCGACAATCATACTGATCGTTGCGAACAAAGTGAAAATAAAAATCAGACTGTTCAAAATTATAGAAATCTTTTCCCTCTTAATCATATAAAAACCTCTTTTGGCACTATACAGGAAAAAAAGAAATGCCGCAATTATTCTATCTGATATGGAAAAATACGATTAGGCACTTAAAAACTATTTCAATTTTCCTCTATATATAATATTATTGCAATCATAAATTTGCAAAAAAGAAAATGTCATGCTGAACTTCTTTCAGCATCTATGTAATAGATTTCGAAACAAGCTCGGAATGACAGATATGGGGTATTATATGAACAGATTCAATATTGGTGACAGCTTTGAAACTACAGTTGTAGCCGTTACAGACACAACAGTTTTTGTTGATTTGAGCGCTAAGTCTGAAGGCGTAATTGACGTTGCAGAGTTCAAAGATGAAGAAGGTAATGTAAGCGTAAAGGAAGGAGACAAGCTTAAGGTTTTCTTTACCGGTGAAGTTCGCGGCGAAATGCGCTTTACTACAAAAATCGGTGGCAGTGCCGCAGATGATACAATGATAGAAAATGCTTATAAGGGAGGTATTCCTGTTGAAGGCCATGTTGAAGCTGAAATCAAGGGCGGCTTTGAAGTAAAGCTTGGCGGAAAGCGCGCCTTCTGTCCATATTCTCAGATGGGCTTTAAAGACAAAAAAGAGCCGGCCTTCTATGTTGGAAAAACTCTCAGCTTTATCATAACAGAATATAAGAATGACGGCCGCGACATTCTCGTAAGCAACCGAAAAATCGGCGAGTCAGAGTACGCTAACGCTCTTGGCAAGCTTGCCACCCAGATTACAGAGGGTGCTGTTGTAACAGCCACAGTTGAAAGCATTGAAAAGTTTGGTGCCTTTGTAAACATACAGGGCTTCCGTGCTCTTCTTCCAATCAGCGAGCTTTCTTTTGACCGCGTTGCTGATGCGGGCGAAGTTGTAGAAGTAGGCCAGGAGCTCAATGTTAAGGTTATCCATACAGACTGGAAAAACGAACGTGTAAGCGTAAGTCTTAAAGCACTTCTCAAAGATCCATGGGAAGAAGCAGCTGCTAAGTTCCCGGTTGGTACAAAGGTTGACGGCAAAATCAGTAAGATTATGGACTTCGGTCTTTTTGTTAATCTTGATAAGGGAATTGATGGTCTTGTACATATCAGTGAGCTTGAAGGAATCAGTGCAAATACAAACTTGCGCAAGGTTTATAAGCCTGGTCAGGAAATGAGCGTTGTAGTAACAAAGATTGATGCCGCTAACAAGCGTATTTCTCTTACAACCGCAACTTCAAAAGAGCAGGACGATACAGCCGCTCAGTACATGAGCAGCCAGGATGATGACGGCGAAACCTATAATCCTTTTGCGGCTTTATTAAAGAAATAAATTGATTTATACGGTGGTTGAGTGACACGAAGTGTCGTATCGAAACCACCGTATGTCCTATACGATGGTGGTTTCGACAAGCTCAACCACCCCTACGATTCTATTATGTCTTTGATTGAAATTACCCCAGAAATCTCCTATCTCCCCTCAGTCGAAAATCCGCTTTCGAGCGACGTGGTTTTTATTAAGCCTGAGGGCTCAGACACGACCTGGATTTTCGACACGGGAACCAGCAGTGAGGCTGCCCAGCTGATTAATGCTGTGGAGGGCCCGAAGAATATTGTAATTTCGCATTTTCACCCGGATCATATTCTGAATCTGATTAAGGTAAAATACGACAGGCTTTACGTTTCAAAATACACAAAGAAATACACAAGGGCAGGGGAAGTTGTGGATGGCGATGAAGCTTTTTCAGATGGTATTAAGATATACCCGATTTCTTCCAGCCACTCCAAGGGAAGCCTTGTGCTTGAATACAAGGACTATGCCTTTCTTGGGGATGCCACCTACTGCAAGTTCCGCCTGAACGCCCGTGAGTATAACGTTCAGCTCCTCGAACAGATGATAAAAAAGCTGGAAGAAATACAAGCTCCAAACTTCTGCCTCAGTCACGATAAAGCCTTTGTTCAGCCGAAAGAAAGCGTTCTCCGCATTTACAGAAAAATCCTGTCCCGCCGCCAGAACGGCAACCCTACAATCAACGTAAACGACTTTTTTAACGAAGACGGCGGCGTAAAGGAAAGCGAAGAGTCTCTGGGGAATAACGCCAAGGTTAAAATATAAACGACTGCGGGGCGTTACGGGGCGGCGAGCCCCGTTAGAAGGGGTAGCGGACAAGCAACAAAGCGGAGAGAAGCGGCCCTGCTTGCAGGGGCGCTTCGTGGAGCGACTTGCTTGGGAGCGAGGGGAAGGCTTTCCCCTCCTTTTTCCTTAAATTCCGAGTATAGTCTGCCGATAATCAATTATATGCCTAAAAACTCTTACGAAAAACCTGATTACTGGTCTCAAAAAGCCTTTTCGGAAGGTTATCCGGCGCGGTCGGTCTATAAGCTCAAGGAAATCGACGAAAAATTCGGAATGATTAAGAAAAATTATACTGTTCTGGATTTGGGTGCGGCTCCGGGCTCCTGGACTACCTTTTTGCTGCGCACTATGGATGGGACGGGTAAGGTTGTTTCCTGTGACCTCAATCCGCTGGCGAAATCTGTGAAGGGTGATAATCTTCTTTTTATTCAGGGCGATTTAAATGCACCAGAGATTCGTGCACAGATAAAAGCGGCTGGCCCTTATGACCTTGTTGTCTGTGATGCGGCTCCAAAAACTACAGGAAACCGCATTGTTGATACGGCGAGCAGTGAACAGCTGGTGGAAATGGCTATCTGGTATGCCGAAGCCATGCTGAAGAAGGGCGGAAATTTTGCAGTAAAAATCTTCCAGAACGGAGACCAGCAGAAGCTGTTAAAAGCTATGAGAGAAATATTTACTGCGGCTAAGGGATTTAAGCCTGAAGCCTGCAGAGCTGAATCGTTTGAAACTTATCTGGTGGGGATAAATAAAAAATGAGTGACAAAATAGGTGAAAAGTCTTTTCTAAGAAAGTGTGAAGCATCGCTTAATCCAAAATCTCAGGTTAGGTTTGAAACTTCTATTTATACAAATTATACAAAGCCGGAAAATAGTTTGGAAAAAAGGCCTGGAAAAAAGCTGGGAAAAAAGTACTTTATTTCTGAGAGATTTCAGGGTATAATGAATAAATTGGTAAAAAGTGTCGTTATGAGCTTTAAATCTAATTCTGTACAGGTAGTTTGTCTCTCAGTTCTTGGCTTTTGCGCCGGCGTTTTCCTGACGTGTCTTTTGATTACTGCACACCGTCCGGATTCCCGTCATGGTGTCGGCGGTCTTGAAACTTCTGCTGAGCCGGAATACGATGAAAATCTTTCTGCTCTGCTTGCCTCTGTTGAAAGTGACATAAAGACTGCTGATTCTGCGGTTCTGGCAGGAAAAAACTCTGCTGCCGGTTCTGACGGAGATACCGCAGCCGCTGCCGAGGCACTTATCAATTCCGATACTTCAATCGTAACTTATCAGACTTATCGTGTAAAATCAGGCGATATGATTGGCTTTATTGCCGATGCCTTTGACGTTACACAGGATACAATCATCAGTGTAAACAATATTAAGCAGAGCCGTCTGATTCAGCCGGGCCAGTATCTTAAGATTCCTTCTATGCCCGGAATTATCTATACAGTAAAAAAAGACGGAGAAACTGCGGCCGCAATTGCGGAAAAATACAAGGTAAATGCAGAAAAATGCGCAAATGCAAACTTTGTTAGCCTGAATACAGAACTTAAAGCCGGAACTTCTCTTTTTGTTCCGGATGCAGAGCTTGACTGGGCAACCCGTCAGGAAATCAATGGAGACCTCTTCAAAAAGCCGCTTCATGCCCGCTACTGGCTTTCTTCAAATTACGGCTGGCGTGATTCTCCATTTAATGCGGGCAGCCGTACCTTCCATGGAGGTCTTGATATGGCTGTTTCTCAGGGCACTCCAATTTATGCTGCTCTCGAGGGAAAGGTTACTGCGGTTGGATACAATGCAACCTATGGTAACTATGTTATTATCACACATCATTCCGGATACAAAACTCTTTACGGTCACATGAAGTCTACTGCCTGTCGTACCGGAAATTTTGTTTATACAAACACAATTATCGGATATGTTGGTTCAACAGGTATGAGTACAGGACCACATCTTCATTTCACTGTTTATAAAAACGGTAAAACAATTAATCCGATGACAGTTCTTAATTAGGGTGCATCCCTGCCGCCCGCTTTGCGTCCGTCAGGGTCGGCTGTTCCGCCCTTCGCTGGCGCTCATACTCCTCGCCAGCGCTTCGCACTGGCTGCGGTGTACGCCTTCGGCGGGGCTCCATAGCCTTGCACTTTTTTAACAAATCCTTACATATATTCCCCATCTTCGCGAAATCCGCTATAATGCCGTTTATGGAAACACGAAACATTTTTGAAAACCTTTCATGTATCGATCACAGATACTCTTTGTCGGAAGCCGATGCATTTGCCGGCCTTTCTAAGTATATTTCAGAAGAAGCTTCTATCCGTTCCTGC
>CAMNGG010000371.1 GCA_946537975.1 uncultured Treponema sp.
ATCTCTTTTCCACACTTTATACAGCGGCCATAGGTACCCTGATTAATTCGGTCCAGTGCACTGTCTATCTGCTGAAGTCTATTTGCATCCTGGGTTCCCAGTGCAGTTAGAAGAGTTCTATCTATTACATCGGCAGCAACATCAGCTTCATCACCAGATTCAACAGTTTTAATGAGGCTTCGCATATCTTCACTCTGGTCTGCCAGAGATGTTAAGAGGTTTTTTCTCTGCTCAAGCAGATATTCTTTCATCTTTTTAAGAAATTCTTTATTCAATTATATAATCCTCCCAAAACGATTTTTTACTTGTGTTGTCAAGTCGTGCTGTTTTGTATATAATAACTAATATAAATGCAAATCGGCAAAAAGACAAATTCTTTTTTGCAAATTTTATGATTTTTATTTAAGGATAATTATGGCAAAAGAAGAAGCAATTGAGGTTCAGGGTATTGTAAAGGAAGCCCTTCCAAACACAACCTTCCGCGTAGAACTTGAAGGCGGACACATCATTCTCGCTCACCTTTCAGGAAAAATGAGAAAACATTACATCAGAATCGTTCCTGGTGACAGCGTAAAAGTTGAACTTTCACCTTATGATTTGAACAAGGGACGCATCGTTTTCCGCGAGAGATAGTCCCATCTTTGTCATTATCGGGCTTGACCCGATAATCCTCATTTATAGATTGTCGGATCAAGTCCGACAATGACACTCTTTTTTACAGGATATAAAAATGAACTTATTCGAAGACTTAAAATGGCGAGGTCTTATTAAAGACGTTGCCGGAGAAGAAGCCGATTTACAGAAGGTGCTTGACGGAGCTCCATTCGCCTTTTACTGGGGCACAGACCCTACCGCAGACTCCCTGCACCTTGGCCACTATTCTTCTCTCTGTATGGCAAAACGCCTTGCAAATGCGGGACATCACCCTATTCTTCTCTGTGGCGGTGCTACAGGCCGCATTGGTGACCCTCGCCCTACAGCAGAACGCGAAATTATTTCGGAAGAAGCCGTAAACGCAAATATCGGAGGAATCCGTAATCAGATTAAACGTCTTGTTCCAACAGCAGAGCTCGTAGACAACTACGACTGGTGGAAAGACCGCTCCTTCCTCGATACCTTACGCGACATTGGTAAATACATCAGCCTCAACTACATGCTGGACAAGGATATTATCCGCCGCCGTCTCGAAACCGGCATTACCTTTGCTGAATTTTCATACATGCTCCTCCAGGGCTATGACTTTGTTCACCTCTTCCAGGACAAAAAGTGTATCATGCAGGTTGCAGGTTCAGACCAGTGGGGAAACATCACAACTGGTGTAGATTTGATCCGCAAAATGCTTGATGGTCAGGCTTATGCCTTCACAATGCCTCTCATTCTCGACGCAACAGGAAAGAAGTTCGGTAAATCTGAAGGAAATGCCCTCTGGCTGGAAAAATCAAAAACATCTCCTTACGCTATCTACCAGTACCTTATTAATACTGATGATGCCAAGGTTCTCGAATATCTTAAGGTTTTCACATTCCTCTCAAAGGAAGAGATTGAAAATATTTACGCTCAGCAGCAGGCCGCTCCAGAAACCCGCATTGCTCAGAAAACTCTTGCCTGGGAAGTTGTAAAAGATCTCCACGGAAAAGAAGAAGCCGACAATGCCGTTATGGTTTCTGAAAAGCTCTTCAAAGGCGATTTTAATGGCCTTTCAGTAGATGATATTCTTATGGGCCTTAAGGGAGTTCCAAACTTCCAGTTTAAGGAAGAGCTTCCTCTCGTTGATGTACTCGTAAACAACGGTATGGCAAGCTCTAAGCGTGAAGCTCGTGAGTTCATCAAAAATAATGCAATTTCTATTAATGGTGAAGTTGTGAATGATGAGCAGAAGGTAGTTACTAAAGATATCGCCCTTGAAGGTAAGATTATTATCTTCCGCCGTGGTAAGAAGAAGTATTATATAGGTCTCATATAATCTAAGAACTCGGCTGTGTTATGCAGATTTTCTAAACTTAAGATAATATGATGATTGGATACGGAGCAGAAAAAGACCTGAGGCTGCATCGAGCCGATACAGGAACGCCGGTTCGACGATGAAATACGAGCGGAGCGACGAGGCTCGCCCAGCAGCCTTAGGTATTTTTAAGCGGGAGTAGCCAAGCATCATATTTACGATTAATTGCCGTGGCTGAGACCCACAGCCGTTTTTTATAATCTAAGCCTTTCTAAATAAGCCCTTCAAAGATTTAATTACACCGCTAATTCCATTCACAATTACACCAATGCAGATAATCGGGCCAAACGGAATTATAATCCAGGAAAAGCGGAAGAAGGTAAAGCCTACAAAGGTCTGCAATATTTTTAAGAAAAGCATTGAAAGATGATCGCGTTTTGTTTCAGGCTCGTTTGTGTGATTTGAATAATCATACTGATTATAGTAATGATTTGTATTTTGAGTTTGCTGATTTCTTGAACGGAACTGAGCACCATTAAACCATTCCCAGAAATTCTCATCACCAAAAGGATTCTGATAAGTATACTGATACTGTCTCTGATAGTTTTGAGACTGGCTGCCAGCTGTGCTGTATGAATCTGTAGAATAACCCATATCATACTGACGGCGCTTTGCCTCATCGCCAAGTACATCGTAGGCGGCACTTATCTGTTTAAACTTCTCTTCAGCCTCTGCATTTCCCTGATTTCTATCCGGATGATATTTAAAGGCAAGCGTTCTGTAGGCCTTTTTGATTTCATCTGCAGTGGCGTTTTTTGGAACACCAAGTATATCGTAATAGTTGCTCATATCTATAAAATAATGAATTTACAGCGGGGTTACAAGAAAAAACGATTGTCATTCCGAACTTAGGGAGCGACGGCTATAAGCCGTCAAAATGCTCCAGTGGAGCATTTTGAGCGAGTCTCCGAGCAGCTGTGCTGCGAAGGGGGAGGAATCTGTATTAGAGATCCTGAAACAAGTTCAGGATGACTCTATACTCTATAAGTTTCTGGAGCACCAAGATATGACTTTGGCATAGGCTTGTTTGCCTCGTGAATCACTATCTTTTCCAGCACAATATTTGGAGTTACCGGGCTCAACTTTACAGAGTTCAATCCTGCATGGCAGTCTGCATACACAGTCGCAATGCGGATATTGTTAGGAATATCCTCGCCCCAAGGGAACTGATTATCACCTACTGCAAACTTTTCCGGGTCAACTGCATCCTTTAAAATACGCTGGCCGTTTACCTCAGCTACAAACTGAAGCTTGTTATCTTTATAAGCCGGGTTTGACGGATTGATATAGAAATCAAAAGCCATAAGACCTTCTGTTTTTTCTACAAAGTCTTTATCAAGTGCGAAGGCATATTCAACAAAAGGAGCTTTTTCATCTCCAGGGGCAAAAGTCTGTGTTGTAGCCGCAGCCTTTACTGCACCCAAAGTCTTTCCATAGCCAGGCAATAAGTCGAAACCGCTTGAACGCACAAAATGAGGCGCTTCTATACTGATGTAATTTGTAGTCTGAACAAAAATATTCTTCTCACTGTCACCCCGAACCTGTGCACTGTCACCCCGAACTTGTTTCGGGGTCTCATCACCAGATGCTGAAACAAGTTCAGTATGACAAGGTACGTTGGCATCAACATGAACCTTTACCAGAATCTTTGCTCCGTGACCATCATTACCTGAGATTGTGACAACATCTGTTTTATCATCTTCTTTGGCAAGCTTCTCGCGGTCAATTGTAAGCAAAATTGTATCGATGCAGGCTGTCTTATCTCCAAGGCCTTCTTCATCCTTTATGATTTTTCCATTAAGCCAGCGTTTTGAATCATCCTTGTCATATTTTCCAAGAGTTACAGTATATTCACAGCCAGGTTCATTACAGTTTGCAAGCTTAATGCGGGCTTCACTGCAATCAGGATTTTTAAAGGCATCAAGATAAAGGTCACGTACAGTCCAGTCTTGTCCTGTAGTTGTGAACTCATTTCCTTCAATCCAGAAGATATTTCGCTTTTTACGGGTTGGCTCAACATAAGCATAAACCGGATATGAGTTAGCAGCTTCACACCAGTTATTAAAGCCAAAGTGCTCAGACCAGGCCATTCCAAAGAAGCGGCCACCGCCTACCTTATCACATTCATCAACAAGCTCTTTATCCGCCTTTACACACTCGCGAACCTTGTCCGCATACACATTAGCAACCAGGGCGTTGTGACTTGCAAACCAGCGGTTCTTTCCACTGTACAGCTGCATAAGTTCAACGTTCATTGTTCCCACAACAGGAAGATAAACCTGGCTGAAGAAACCGGCCTCCTGCTCTGCCGGAACAAGCGCACGGAGAGCCTTTGTGCGCTCAATCAAAGCCTTTGCTCGGCCAATAATATAATCAGCTTCACCAAAGTTTACCGGATGGAAGGTGTCCGGCTTAAGGGCTTCTGTTCGGCACATACTTGTGATTTTATTTGATTCGTAAACGATATCAGAAACCTCTTTCTGCTGCTCAGCGGTAAAGTAAGGGAATGCTGCCGCAAACCACTGATCACAATAAGCCTTAGTATCAGAATTATATTTTTCATAATCGTAAGCAAGATTAAGGAAGTAAGAAAGCGGGAACTCGTTTGTAAGAATATCACCAACATTTACAATCCAGAGGTCGCGGATACCAAACTCGTAGGCAGCAGACATCTGCTCGCGGGCCTTTGGAAGATAATTTGTATTGAGCCACTCGTAGCTGTAAGGCCAGCCATGGTAATCAAAATGATAGTACATACCGTAGCCGCCCTTGTGAGAGCGCATGTGTTCAGTTGGAACAGTACGGAGGTTTCCGTGATTATCGTCGCAAAGCATAAGGGTTACGCCCTCAAGCTCTGGGTCCCCCATAAGCCCCTTTGTGTGCTTGTCACCATAGAAATATGGCTCAACCTCTTTGTATAGGGCAAGCATTCGCGGAACTTTGTCGAGATCTGAATTTACATTTTCGCGGATAAGACGGTTCTGAGTTTTAAGAACGTCGCGCAGCAGATTGATGTTGTCTGCCAGAGTTGCGTTCTGCATGATGGCTGTATCAGCCTCGCCGCGCATACCAACTGTGATTACATTTTCAAACTTGCCGTTGCGTTTTAAGCCGTCTTCCCAGAATTTTGTAATTCCCTCGCGGTTTTTCCAGAAGTTCCAGGCATCACCGTAAATTGAACCAGGGCCGCGGACATAGCGGTATTCCTCTCCGTTACGGCAGCATGGCTCGTGATGACTGGCACCCATAACAACGCCAAGTTCATCAGCAAGCTCAGCATTTGCAAGACCAGGGCCGTCCAGGCTGAACTGAGCAGACCACATTGCAGGCCAGAGATAGTTCCCCTTAAGGCGGAGAAGAAGCTCAAAAACATGCTCGTACATTTTGGCATTAAAGCCGCCAAAGTTATGATTTGTAAAATTACCGTATGCAGGCCATTCGTCATTAATAAAGAAACCGCGGAAGCGAACAGAAGGCTCTTTTGTTACAGTTACGCCTTCTTCAAGTTCAACTGTGTCGCGGCGAGCAGGCAAAACTCCGCACCAGTCAACGAGAGGAGAAACTCCCATAAGTTCAGAAAGATGGAAAAGTCCGTAAATTGTACCGCGTTTGTCACTTCCGATTATGACGATTTTATCCGAGCGGACAGCGAAAACGTAGCATTCGCGCTTGCCGGTGATTTTTGA
>CAMNGG010000372.1 GCA_946537975.1 uncultured Treponema sp.
GATAATAAATTTGTAACTGTAAGTGCCGGCTTTATGACCTGTACCGAAGATATGACTTACGATATTTTGCTGCAGGAAGTTGATAAGAAGCTTTATACTGCAAAAAGTTCTGGAAAGAATCGGGTTATATCATAAACTACCGTTATTCTGCGGTAGTTTCGACAGGCTCAACCACCGTAATTATTTTGTACCTATAATCACCATAGTTCTTGCTTTCTCGTTATACGGTGATTTATCATAATCTCCGAAGACCTCTGCTTTTGAAAATCCGAATTCAATTAATTTATCTCGTAAAAAACTGGCCGGGTAAAGGCGTTGTATAAAGGTGTGGTCCATTACTGGCTGTGACATGAATTGATTCGTCGCATCCGCTCCTCGCAATGACGACTCACTTAAAGGGTAAAGAGTCCACTGAGACTTCAGGCCTTCCCAGGCACCAATTACTTCAAAATGTGTTACAACCTTATAACCTGCCCTCTCAAACTCTTCGCCCGGTGTCCAGTAAAGAATGGCAGTTTCGCGGCTGGTACATTCAAGTATAAGGGTTCCGCCGGTCCTAACTGAGTCCGAGATATTTCTTAAAATCAGCATATCCTCTTCGATTGTTGCGCAATAACCGAAGGAGGTATAAAGGTTTATTGCGCAATCGAACTGTACGGGAGCGTGAAAGCTTCTAAGGTCTTGATTTATAAGCTTAAGCGGCACCCCCTCGGCTTCTGCTGATTCGCGGGCGGCATCGAGTTCACTTTGAATTATGTCTACACCGGTTACGTCAAGTCCAAGAACGGCAAGCTCGACTGAAATTCGGCCTAAACCACAGCCGGCGTCGAGAACTCTTGCCCCTTCAGACAGACCTGCCAGGCTCTTTACATATTGAGCTACAGCCGGAGCCTCTGCCCAGCGGGCATCATCAAACATAATCGGCGCATACTGTGTCCAGAATTTTTCTGATTCAAACCAGTCCATAAATCCTCCGTCAAGAAATGTGGTTTCGATACGGCACTTCGTGCCTACTCAACCACCGGTGGTTGAGTGCTCGCGAAGCGAGTGTATCGAAACCACCGTTTTATTTTAGAGTTACATAGGTCTTTCCAGCGCCGCCATCTTCGGCCGGTGCCTTTGAAAACTCTGCAATTACGGGACAGTGGGAAAGATAATCAGAGACAGCCTGCATAAGCACTCCATCACCTTTTCCATGAATAACACTAAAGTGAGGGAAATTATGAAGAACGCAGAGATCTATCTGATGCTCAAGTGCATGAATAGCTTCATCTACACGCATTCCCAGAAGCCTTAGTTCAAAAACAGGGCGTTCATAAATTCCATTTGAGGCATCATCCGCAAGCTCTATTGAAACGTCAGCTTTAAGAGGTTCAGATTTTTCTGCTGCCGCAGCCTTTACAAGTCGCAGCTCCTTTTCCTTCATCTGCATTTTAATACTTCCAAACTGAACCTGCCAGAGTCCTTTTTTAACCAATTCAATAAGGATACCTTCGTTACCGCTTCCGGCTTTTACTCGAGCCCCAGGCGCAAAGACCAGAGCCTGCTCGGCCGGTTTTGACGGTAATTCATTTGGAGTGGCATACTTGAGGGCTTCGGCATTGCTTACCTTTTTCTTCGTTTTCTTATTGCTGCTTGTAGTGTGTTTTGGAGCTACCGCCTTTTCTTCTGCAAACTTCTTTTCATCACGGGCAAGACGTTCTTCTTCGGCTTCAACCTTGCTGTCAAGCCGCATGGTATCTTCCGTAAGATTTGCAATATACTGCTTTACGCTCAAAGTTTTTTCTCTTGTGATTTCACCTTCCTTAAGGGTACGGACAAGATTTTCAAGTGTGCGACGACTGTGAATAAGAAAATCATTAAGCTCCTGCTGTTTACCTTTTTTCAAGTCGGCTTCACGGCGGCGCAGCTGTAGTTCCCGTTCACGAAGCTTTTCATCTTTTTCCTTTACTTCTGCCGCAAGACGTTCAGCTTCCTTTTGAACCTTATTGAGCTCTACGTGTTTTCGATTAAGTCCGCGAATCAGAGCCGAAACATCAGCCTGCTCTGTTGCGATGTAATTGCGGGCCGCTTTACAGATATTTGCGGGAAGCCCGTTTTTTTGTGCTATATCCAGTGCGTGACTTTCGCCCGGAACGCCCATTAAAAGATGATAAGAAGGCGACAGTGTGTTCTGGTTAAATTCAACGGAGGCATTTATACAGCATGGATTTGTATAACCATAATTTTTCAGAATTCCCTGGTGAGTTGTAACTAACACGAAGGACTGCTTTTTTATAAGCTCGTCGAGCACTGCCATAGAAATTGCAGTTCCTTCCTGAGGGTCGGTTCCGCTTCCAAGCTCATCGAGCAGAATCAAAGTATCGGCCTTTGCAGAGTTTACTGCCTGGGCAATATTTTTCATATGGCCGCTGAAGGTAGAAAGGCTCTGGTCGAGCGACTGGTCATCACCAATGTCGGCAAATACATTACTGAATACAGGAAGCCTTGTTCCCTCACCTGCCGGAATCGGAAAGCCCGACTGATTGAGCATGGAAAGGAGAGCAAAGGTTTTAAGGGAAACGGTTTTACCGCCGGTGTTCGGGCCGGTAATAATCAGCACCCGCTTACCTTCCATAAAGCGGATATCAATTGGAACTGCCTTATCGCCAAGAAGCGGATGGCGGGCCTTAAGCAGAAGCGGCGGTTCTTTTCCAGCTTCCTGAGCATAAGTGCAGTCATGAGCCGCACCCCAGCGTTCTGCCGCCTGGGTAGTATCAAAGAGAATCATTACTGGAAGGGCCTGCTTGATAGCCGGAATTGACGGCTGCAAGGCCTCGGTTAATTCCAGTAAAATCTTTTTTATTACTGCCTGAAGCTCAAACTCCTTCTGGATAAGCTCGTTACTGCAAAGTACAGCCTCTTCCGGTTCTACATAAACAGTCTGGGCTGTCTGGCTTACCTCGTGCACTATACCCGGGATGCGGTTTTGAAGACTGGCCTTAACTGCAAGCACCTGACGGCCATTTCGAAGAACCGGCACATTACTTTGAAGCACATCATTCAGCTTTTGATCTGAAGTAAAGCCCTGCATAATTGTACGGATTTTTGCATTGAGGGAGGCAATCTGTTTTCTGATGGCTGTAATCTCAGGAAGCTCGCGCAGTTCGCCATCCGGTGTAATAATTCTGAAGACCTTTTTTTCCATATCAGAAATGTCCGGGAGTCGGGCAACCTCTTCTCCCAGAAGCTTAAGTGAAAGCTCCTGGGCATGTAGCTGAATTGCTTTTTTTACGCTGTTGATGCTTGTTATAAACTGTCCAAGATAATGAACCTGTTCAAGGGAAAAAGCAGCACCGCGGGCCTTAATGATACTGAGCAGGGGATGCACAGGCTCCCAGGCAGAGACAGGATTTGCTCTGCCGGCGGAAAAATAAGTGCTCCATTCGCGGCTGAGATTTTTGAGATTTTCAATTTCTTCGGTTTTTCTTAATGGCTCGCGCTCAAACAATTTCTGGCGGCCTTCTGCCGATACACAATAACCCGCAATTTCCTCGCGGATTCTAAAATAGTCTATTTCCTGTAAAGTTTTCTGGTTCATAGTTAATCTGACCAGGAGCCGGTACGGATTTCTTCGCTGATTCTCTGCCAGCTGTCGTAACGTTCAGCAGTTATTGCTCCTTCTTCGACAGCCTTACGCACCGCGCATTCTGGTTCTGTTATATGACGGCAGTTCATTCCAAATTTACACTTGCCGATATATGGTTCAAATTCACGGAAGTAGAGAGCAAGGTCATCGGCTTCAATATCATCGAGCACAAAACGGCGGATACCCGGAGTGTCTATGATATTTGCCTTACGGCCCTGTATTCCTTCTGTCAATGTCTCATTCAAAGTCAGGTGAATCAGCGTACCCTTGGTTGTGGTATGGCTTCCCCGACCGTATTTTTTAGAAAGGCTGCCTGTACGAAGAACGCAGGTATTATCCATAACGTTTATAAGGCTGGACTTACCTACTCCAGACTGGCCCACAAAAGCCGACAGCTTATCCTCCAGCAGCTCCGCAAACTCCTGCATGCCTTCACCGGTTTTTGCAGAAATGCGAAGTACCTTGTAGCCTAAATCTTCCCAGATGGAAAGGCGGCGGTCTATTGCTTCGAACTCTTCTTCACGACCATCTGTCTGCATTGCGGCAGCGAGGTCCCATTTATTGCAGACAACTATGGGTGTAATTCCCTGATGTTCTGCCTGTGCCAGAGCCCGATCTGTAAAGCGGGGACGGAAGGGAGGCTCGTCAGGAGTGCAGACAAGAATCAGATAATCAAGATTGCTTGCGAGCAGCTGGGGACAGCGCCCCTTTACATTCCATCTTAAAAAGGTATTGCGGCGAGGCTGCAGGGAAATAATCTGACCTTTTTCATCATTAAGCGGGTCTGGTTCAATCTCAACTACATCACCCGGGGCAATTGGATTGTAAAATTCTTTTTCGGTTTTTATAACCTTACCTTTGATGGTACAATTACGGATTACTTCATCTTCACATTCAACCGTAAAAAGATTGTTTGTTCCTGCTATTACAGTACCTTTCAAATTACACTCCTGATTCAATTTCGCTGAACAAGGCTTCGTAAAGAGTTGCCTTATCACTGTTTGTATCGCGGATTGTTTTTGCCATTCTCTGGGCAAGTTTTAAAAGCACACGGTAACCAAGAAGAGGCTCCTTATCGCAAACCTCAAGAAACTTTGTGCTTGAAAGCGCAATACATTTACAGTCTGTTAAAGCCTTCACCGTAGCTGTTCTAGGGTCATCACTTATAAGTGCAGTTTCTCCAAAGAAGATATTCATTTCACTGGAAAGATCTGCAAGGGCAATTTCATCACCTGCCGGAGTCTTTCTGGAAATATGAACCTTACCGCTATAGAGGATATAAAAATCATCTCCAAGCTTTCCCTCTTCAATAATCACTTCGCCCTTCTGATAACTTTCAATTATCATGCTCTCGTAAACAGCTTTAAGAATACGGCAGTCATTTTCATTATCAATACTAAAATCAGAAAAGAGCTGAATCTTTACAAGCTTTGGCAAAACTTCTTCAAACTTATCCATATATAAACCTCACTCTCTCAGACCCTACCCGCGAACAAGAATTGCCTTGGTATTTTTCTGAATTACAAAATCTGGTGCCGGGGTCAGCACAGGCTCGTTACTCTTGAGAGTCTTTACCTTTTTCAGATTATCTACAATAGCCTTAATATTCGGGTTCTTCTGGGCCTCACGTAATGCATCCTTGCGGCGCTGATGGAAGTTTCCTGTATTCAAAAGCAAGCCGACAAGAACTCCGCCCTTGTTTCCGTTCTGCTCAAGGTGAGCTTCGTACTCTCCGTAAGTCTTTCCAATAAAGGAAGCCGGAATATTTTCTATGATGATTCCTGTATCTGCATCATCAGAAATGAGGGCACGGATAACATTAGAGTAACCCATTCCGGAAGAAGCGGTAGCTAAAAGGCTGTGCTCATAATCCTGGGTAAGAATAATTTCATCACAGTGGGCCATTTCCAGGTGCTTCTGGAACTTTGCATCTATAAGCTCTGCGGCAACATAAATTCCTGGATTCAGATTTTCCATGGTAAGCACCGCAAGAACAGTACGGCTGTCTATTTCAAGGTCGGAATATTTTTTTGAACGGTCACAGATTACAAGGGCACGCTCGGCGGTATCTATCTGAGCTCGTTTAAGAACAGCTTCATCAGAAAAATCGCCCGAAACATAATTCAATTCCTTAAAGCGAGGCTGAGAACGAATCTGCTCAATCTGCTCCGAAGCATCATTAATCATTACAACCATATCTGGAGTGATATCAGGATTTGTTGTGAGAACGGTATCCAGAATCTTTTCAAAGCCCGGTCTCCATCCGCAAAGTAAAAAGTGTCCTTTCATATTCTTTAACTTTTTAAGCCCCTTATTTTTTTTCATCTGCAAATCCATAAAGTAGGATGCAAGCTTACCGGTAACGGCACTGAACAAAAGCATTCCAAGCACCAGCAGCACAAGAGCTGACATACGGCCAGGAACCGATTTTACACAATAATCAAAATACGCAGCAAAAACGGCAACCAGAGTAAACCATACGGAATCGAACATTGTTTCAATTCCGCTTTCGGTTTGTGTTTCCGACACGAAAACAACAATAGTTGCGGCGGCAATTATTAAAAAGATGAGAAGCCAGATATATGTTAGAGGATTTTTGAGTGCGTACTTTAATGCACGCTTAAATCTTTTGGCTCTCCCCTGCTTTTTTTTACTCATTCTATTATTATATCAGAAAAAAACAGGGAAGTCATTATTTCTTGCATTATTTGAAGCAAACATCTACTTCAAAGGGGCCATAAGGTGTTACAAATGGAATTGCGATTACCGGATAATTTTTTGGCCAGGCAATCAAATGATTATGTCCCATTACGCAGAAAGGAGGCGAAATATCAAGATTGTATTCAGTAAGTGCAGTTACTGCGTGTCCTGAAATGATATTTGTAAATTCACTTACAAGGCCAATTGCCATATCTTCATAATCTTCCGGCTTGCATTCAAGACCAGAAAGCTCAAGCATTTTATTTGCGAGTATTTTGTGCAGTCTGAAAGCAACTATTCCTTTACTGCTTCCAGTAATTCCCAGTAACCCTGAAATTTCCCAGGGATGTCCTGCATGAATATCAAGAAGATGAGGTTCCTTGTTTACCGGTCCAATGTTAAACATGTTCTGGAAGGTATTGATTCCTTCTGTGAGAAAAGCGTTAATAATCTTTGCATCCATTGCCATATAGAACAATGATAACCCTGAATTACAGGTTTGTAAAGTTTTTCGAT
>CAMNGG010000373.1 GCA_946537975.1 uncultured Treponema sp.
GATGATCTTTCGGTTTCAGAAATCGAAGAAATTTGTTCTTTGGCTGAGCAGATTATTGTTGATCCTAAATCATTTCAAGATGTGTGTCGCGGGAAAATTCTTGCGACACTTTTTTTTGAGCCAAGTACCAGAACAAGGCTCAGCTTTGAGGCGGCCATGCTTCGGCTCGGCGGTTCAGTAGAAGGCTTTTCCGATGCAGACAACACCTCGTCCGTAAAGGGCGAAACACTTGCCGACACCATCCGCGTAGTTTCCAGCTATGCCGACGTAATCGCAATGCGAAATCCAAAAGAAGGAGCCGCACTTCTCGCAAGTAAGTATTCTGCCTGTCCGATTATCAATGCGGGAGACGGCGGCCACTATCACCCGACCCAGACACTCACCGACCTGGTAACAATCCGCCAGCTGCTGGGTGGGCTCGAAAATCACACCGTAGGCTTCTGCGGCGACCTTAAGTTTGGCCGCACCGTCCACTCACTTGCCGAAGCTCTCCGCCACTTCAAGGGCAACCGCTTTATCTTTATCAGCCCAAAGGAGCTCACTGTTCCAGACTATCTGATTACAAACGTGCTCGAGCCTGCCGGAATCAAATACGACATAGTTGAAAGCCTGGACGAGGTAATCGGTGAACTCGACATACTTTATATGACCCGCGTTCAAAAGGAGCGCTTCTTCAACGAGCAGGATTATATCCGCCTTAAGGACAGCTACATCCTCGACAAAAAGAAGATGTCCCTTGCCCGCAAAAATATGATAGTGCTTCATCCACTTCCTCGCGTAAACGAAATTACCCCTGAGGTAGATGATGATCCGCGCGCCGCTTACTTTAAGCAGGTTAAGTACGGAATGTACGCGCGCATGGCACTGATTGCAAAACTGACTGGAGCTATTGAATAGAAGTTAGCGGTCCCTGAGGCTCTCGAAGGGACCTGTAATACTCTTACGGTCATTTCGAGAACCTCAATGACCGTAAACAGGAGATACAAAAATGCTTAATGTAAACACAATAAAAAATGGCCTCGTAATAGACCACATTCACGCCGGTTCAGGCTGGGAAATTTACCAGTGGCTTGGACTCGACAAGGCACCTTTTACTTCCTGCCTGATTCAGAATGTACATTCAGAAAAATCAGGAAAAAAAGATATCATCAAAATTGATAACATCATCAATATTGATTATTCTGTGCTCGGCTTTATTGACCCGAGCATCTGCGTAAACGTAATCGAAAACGAAAAAATTGTACGCAAAATCAATATGGAGCTTCCGGCCCGCGTGCAGGGAGTTTTCAAGTGTAAAAACCCTCGCTGTATCACCCAGACCGAGCATTACGTAAAGCCAACCTTCCTGCTGGCAGATAAGCAGAAGGGCCTTTACAAGTGCGAGTACTGCGATACCCTTTACCTGGCAGGAAGCGAGAGAAGATAACTGTGATGTGCGCTGATTGAGCTTGTCGAAATCTTAGCGCACTTTGGTGGTTTCGATACGCCCTTCGGGCTACTCAACCACCGTGAGTAAGGAGTCCTTATGAGCAAAATTACTTTAATTTACAACGCACGTCTTTTAGACGAAAGTATGGACACACCGGGAGCCCTGCTTGTGATGGACGCAAAAATCCGCTCGGTTTTCCAGGGCTATTATACAAACTCTGAGACTCTGGAAAAAATGGCGCGCGCCGTGCTTACAGAAGACGGCCTCGAAGAAAAGTGCCCTATAGAACTTTTTAATGCTCACGGACTCACTCTTACTCCGGCCTTTATCGACATGCACGTGCATCTGCGTTATCCGGGACAAACACAGAAGGAAGACCTTAATTCCGGACTTCACGCAGCAGCGGCCGGCGGCTATGGTACAATAGTAGCCATGCCTAACACAAACCCGGTTGTTTCCTCAATGGAAATGGCAATGAAGATAGAACGCGAAGCCGCCGCCATCGGGCTCACACACCTTTTTCAGACAGTAAGTATCACAAAGGATTTTGGCGGCGAGGATACCTCCCATCTTGATTTCGTAGAAAAAAAATACGTTCCGGTAATTACAGAAGACGGCCGCGACGTTCCCGCTTCTGCCGCCATGCTCGAAGGAATGACCAAAGCTGCAGAGAAGGGGATAATCGTAAGCTGCCACAGCGAGGATATGACCCTTGGTGCACAGGCCAAGCCCTTCCGCCAGGAAGCGCTCGAAATTATGAAGGAAGTTGGTCTTTCTGCCTGGGGTACAGGAGATGAAGCTTTTGATGAAGACGATGAAGAAAACGCCGAAGCCCTTGACCGCATAGACTTAGCCCTCACAAAGGCAAACGAGATTCTTGCCCTGGCCGAGGATGTAGCAACCGTAAGAAATATCATGCTGGCAAAGCAGGCAGACTGCCACGTTCATATTGCCCATGTAAGTACAGCAGTTTCTATAAATGCCGTGCGCGAGGCAAAGAATGAGCTTTATGATGATGAAGCGGATTATAACGCAGACGAAGCCGATGCCGCCTATCAGGCTTTTGAAGAGGGCGAAAAATATACACCGGCACCAAATCCGCGTTCTGTAGGGAAGGGGGGCTTTGCGGTAAGCTGCGAGGTAACACCCCATCACTTAGCCCTCTGCGGCACGGACGAGCCATACATAAGAGCGCTGGTAAATCCGCCCCTCCGCAGCGAAGACGACCGGGTTGCCCTTCTCGAAGCCCTCCGCGACGGCACCGTAGATGTAATTTCTACAGACCACGCACCACACACCTTAGACGACAAGGCTGCCGGCGCTCCCGGCTTCACCGGCCTTGAAACTGCCTACGCCGTATGTAACTCGGTGCTGGTAAAAGATAATCAGTTTAATCCACGACGCCTGTCGCAGCTAATGTCTGCCCAGCCGGCCCGCCTGCTCGGTTTGCAAAAAGGCCTTTTGCGCCCTGGTTACGATGCCGACCTCACTCTTTTAGATCCGGATGAAGAATGGACTGTAGACAGCTCTAAGTTTTACAGCAAGGGCAAGGCAACTCCATTCGAAGGCCGCACCCTGTCTGGCAAGGTAAAGAGCCTCTTTATCGACGGCCGCCTTGTATTTGAATCATAAAAAAACCGTGCATTTTTACTGCACGGTGCTTCTAAAAGCTGACTGTCGGACTTGAACCAACTACCGGCACGTTACGAGTGTGCTGCTCTACCAGGTGAGCTAAGTCAGCAGATTTACGGATTGTTTTGTGGAGCCGGGCCGCTGCAGAGATGACGGCGCGGCATTTTTTTTACAGACCGGAGCTGCGGGCTCCACCACGGGTGTCGACGGTGCGCTTCATGTCGTTGATGTTGTTTACGATGATGTAGTTATCGTAAACTTCAATCTTGCGGCGCTCTACAAACTTGTTGATTTCGTCGCGCGTTACTTCTGGACTAAGGCCGGCCCAATGAGCAATATCAGAAATAGTAACATTAAAGCGGCGCTGCTTTTCTGCATCGTTCATAATCGGGTTCATTTCATCCAGCAGCATAAATACGTCTGCAATGCGGGCCTGCAAATCTTTAATAACAAGAATCTTAAAGCGGCGCTTCTGGTCGTAAATACGCTTACAGAAAAGCTTAAGCAGCAGCAGAGCCATCTGAGGGTTACCGGTAATCAAAAGCTCAAAGTTTTCTTTATTGAATTCCAGACACTTTACATTGCCGGCCGCCATACAGGTTGCCGAGCGGGCAGAATTATCAAGAATAGCCATTTCACCAAAGAATTCACCAGGCTTAAGAACATCCAGGTTCTTTTTACTGCCGTTTACGCACTTTACAAGCTGAACACGGCCGCTCTGAATCAGATAGAAACAGTCACCAGGCTCGTATTCGGCAATGATTACCTCACCAGGCTCGTAGGTCTTGGCAAAGCGTTCAAAGGCCGGCAGCTGGAAGAGCTTGAGAGAAGAACTTCCGCCGTCATCATCATAATCTACCGGAGTGCCACGGCTAACTGCCGCAAGCTTATCAGCCCGGAGCTTAGCATCCTGATATTTTTTCTGAACATCCGCAATCTGAGGGCTGTTAGGGTAACGCTTCATGAATTTCATGTAAACGTCACAGGCTGAACGGTACTGCTCTTCATCATAAAAGCTTTTTGCTACCGCAATCATACCAGACTGCTGATCTGCCTGAACATTGTTAAGGATAGATTCTGTTTTCTTATGAATCTGTCGCAGCTGATTTGAGAAAACGCGCAGCATCTTCATAATCAACTGTTTGTTATTGCTGAAAAGGATTTCAAATTCCTGAATAGTAAGGGCAACGGCAATAGTAGGAACAAGAGCCGTAGCTGTTTCTTCGCGGCGGAAATGACCAAGTGCAGACTTTACACCAAAAAACTCACCGCTCTTAACCTGCTCTGCTACCGGCTGGCCAGACTCAATATCTGTGCTTGTTAAAAGAACGGCTCCCTGCTGCATAATAAAAATGCGTTCGTCGTGGTCTCCCTCAAAATAGATGATAGACCCTTTTGTATATTGCATCGCTTTTGGCATACTTTTATACAACCCCTTTTAAATACAGTATTCCTACTATCTCTATATTGTATCACACATTTAAAAAAAATGCTATTATAATCTTATGATTGATTTACATGTTCACACCACTGCATCCGACGGGCAATATACGCCCTCCCAGATTGTAGAAAAGGCCGCCGAAAAGAATTTGAAGG
>CAMNGG010000374.1 GCA_946537975.1 uncultured Treponema sp.
GCTGAAAACCGGTACGATGCACAGCGCCAAGCATGGAGGGGTGCCGAAGGCAGCCACCGGACTGAGCGAAGCGAGGGAGGAGGCCGAGCGCCTAGCGAGCCCCGGAACGCGTGTCGGAAGAAAAATTTGCGCCCGAAAATAATCCTTAATTTACATTAAAAAACTTTAATAAAATTGAATAAATTCTTTTGTTTACTACTTTTCATAGAAACGCGGTTTGTGGTATATTTATTCCTTGGAAATGTATAATTATGCAGAATGCGGCTCAGGCCTGCCGATTGCTGAATTGCCCGCTGCTAGTGCATTTACCGAGGAGTAAAACGAAATGAAAAATGCTTACGTAAACCGTGTATGGGAAGAAGTAAAAGCAAAGAATGCAAACGAACCTGAATTCTTGCAGGCTGTTGAGGAAGTTTTGACAACTCTTGATCCTGTTGTTGCTAAAATGCCAGAACTTGAACCAAACGCAATTCTTGAACGCCTGGTAGAGCCAGAGCGCGTTATTCAGTTCAGAGTACCTTGGATGGATGACAAAGGAAAGTATCATGTAAACCGTGGTTTCCGCGTACAGTACAACTCTGCTATTGGACCTTACAAAGGAGGTCTTCGTTTCTCTAAGGAAGTAAACCTTTCTGTTCTTAAGTTCCTTGGTTTTGAACAGGTTCTCAAGAACTCTCTTACAACTCTCCCAATGGGTGGTGGAAAGGGTGGTTCAGACTTCGATCCTCACGGAAAATCAGATAAAGAAGTTATGCGCTTCTGCCAGTCTTTCATGACAGAGCTTTACCGCCATATTGGTGCAGATACAGACGTTCCAGCCGGAGACAAAAACGTTGGTGGACGCGAAATTGGTTACCTCTTCGGTCAGTACAAGAGAATCCGCGACGAGTACACTGGAGTTCTTACTGGTAAGGGTCTTACATTCGGTGGTTCTTTGATTCGTACAGAAGCTACTGGTTATGGTCTTATCTACTTTGCTCAGGAAATGCTCAAGAAGGTTGGCGACAACTTCGAAGGTAAGGTATGTTCAGTTTCTGGTTCTGGAAACGTTGCTACTTACGCTGCTCAGAAGCTTATTCAGCTTGGTGCTAAGGTTGTTACTCTTTCTGACTCTGACGGATATATCTACGATGAAGAAGGTATTACACAGAAGAAGCTCGACTGGGTTAAGAAGCTTAAGGGTGAAAAACGCGGTCGTATTTCTGAATATGTTAAGAAGTTCCCTAACGCAAAATACTATGCTGGAAAGAAGGTTTGGGAAGTTAAAGTTGACTGTGCATTCCCATGTGCTACACAGAACGAATTGCTCGGTGAAGATGCAGAAAAGCTCTTGAAGAACGGTGTAAAGCTTGTTGCTGAAGGTGCTAACATGCCATCTAACATCGACGCTGTAAACAAGTTCCTTAAGGCTAAGATTCTCTATGCTCCAGGAAAGGCTTCAAATGCCGGTGGTGTTGCAACATCTGGTCTCGAAATGTCTCAGAACAGCGAACGCCTCTCATGGTCTGCAGAAGAAGTTGACGAAAAGCTTCATCAGATTATGATCAACATCCATAACAATGCTTACGATACAGCTGTTAAGTTTGGTGCTAAGGAAGGCAACTGGGTTAACTACGTTGCTGGCGCTAATATTGCCGGCTTTGTTAAAGTCGCTAATGCAATGGTAGCTCAGGGATTAGTATAAGACTTCGGGTAACTGCAAGAATTGCGTAAGCAATTCTTGGTAAGCACGCGCAAGCGTGCGACCTAATGCTATGGTAGCACAAGGCCTTGTATAAGGCCTTGTGCGGTCGAGAATTGCGTGAGCAATTCTCGGTAAGCACGCGCAAGCGTGCGACGCTCAGGGATTGGTATAAGACGTTTTCAGACTGACAGGCTGGCGCCTGCAGTCTAAAACTTTTAATGGCACGACACGCTTTGCGTGCGTGCCAAACCAGATTCAAAACTGACAGCCTTCGGCTGCAGTTTAATCCATAAGAAAGGGTCCGTTTTTCGGGCTCTTTTTATTTTCTTTTTCTTAGTGTTTGTTCTGTGAAGCCGGCGGTAGTGAGTTTATCTTGAGCAGCGGGTACTTTTTCGGCTGGGATTTCTTTTATCGCAACACGAGTTATACCCTTGCTTGCGGAAGTCTGAAGCACTATGTCCTTAAATCCGGCTCGGGAAAGGCGGCGGGCAAATACCTTTGCATTTTCTTTTGAGCTGAAGGCTCCTAGCTGGATATCCCAGTAGGTGCCGGGAGTGAGGTTGGCAGATTTTTTTGCGGCGCTTGCGGTGGATTTAGAATTTGCCGAGTTCTTCGAGCTCGCCGAGCTTCCTCCAAGCTTTGCCATAATCTTAGAGGCTGAGGCGGCGGTCTGCTGACTTAGCTTTGTGTTTGCCCCTTTTTTTACTATTTCAAGTTTTACTTTTGTAGTGCCGCTGCCAATCATTCCAAGTTTTACTGCGGCGGCTTTTGACAGGTCTATTTCACGTGTGGCAACGAAGGGGCCGCGGTCGTTTACGCGAACTTCGCAGGTCTTTCCGTTTGCGAGATTTGTTACTTTAAGAATTGTGTTGAAAGGAAGCGACTTGTGAGCGCAGGTATAATCGTTCATGTTAAAACGCTCTCCGTTAGAGGTCCGTTTACCATGAAAATCCTCGGCGTAGTAAGAGGCAGTAACGCCGGTCTTGTAGACCTCGGAAAACAGTGGTGTGAGAAAAATCAGGGTCGCGATAATCAAAAGTGGAATTCGTTTCATAATTTGATTATCGGAGATTTTTTAGATTTGCGTTAGGCTATGGAGCCCCTTGCCGACCGCAGCGGCGGTGGTTGAGCCTGGCGAAACCACCAGAGCGAGGACGGTGAGCGTTAGCGAAGGGCGGAACAGCCGACCGGGCGCGGAACGAAGTGGAGCGGCCGGGAACGCCCGGAATTTTTTTTTAATCCAGCGCCTGCAGCTCAATCGCGATCTCTTCCATCTCCCGGTCGGTCATGGCGATTGTTTCGGCGCAACGGTAAAGTTCACGTCTTACACTGTCCGGTACGTGAGCACTGTTTTTATAGTGCAGCTGATGTTCAAGACTTGCCCAGAAATCCATAGCGATAGTACGAAGCTGAATTTCAACGCGAACGTGGTGTTCTGTCTTCGAAAGATAAACCGGAATCTCCATTACAAGGTGAAGACTGCGGTAACCTGATTCCTTTGGATTTTCAATATAATCATTCTGCTTAATCAGAGTTAAATCGGGCTGCTTCAAAAGCATATCGCGAACGCTGTAAATATCCGAGATATATGGACAGATAACCCGCACGCCTGCAATATCGTTCAGGTTTTTCATCATCGATTCGAAATTTATAGGCAGGCCTTTTTTCTCAAGTTTATGCGCAATACTCTCCGGACTCTTAATTCTGCTCTTTACCGTGCTGATTGGGTTACGTGTTCTGTTTACGCTGCTTTCTTTATTCAGAATGTCAAGCTTTGTTTCAACCTGTTTAATTGCGCTTTCATAAATCATCATAATCTGCTGAAACTGAAAGGCCATCTTATAAAAATCACCGGAAACTGCAAGGTTGTTCATCAGGGAAGGTGGAAGCGTGGAGGCTTCTTCAATAATAGTGTCTTCTAAAATTTCATCGCTCATAATTTTGCCAAAAAAAATCATTACCGGATATGCCGGCTAATTTAGTATCTATATATATAATATACTAAAAGTCAAAAGGTTTCGGCAAATTTAAAGTTGATTGGGCGTTCCCGCCTGCTCCACTTCGTTCCGCAGACGGTCGGCGCTTCCGGGCTCCGCTACGCTCGGTGCTTACGCACGCGCTTCGCGCCCCTCCAGTGCCTAACGCATTGTGTATATAGAAACAAGTGTAATCCTGATGTATAATCTCAAAATGCTTCAAAAAAATTACTCGAAGGGACGGAGCTTTGGGCCGGCTTCTTTTTACGCTCAGGCTCTCAAAATTGCCATTCCTGTTATGGCTCAGATGCTTATTCAGAATCTGGTTTCGCTGATTGATAATTTTATGGTGGCCGGGCTGGGCGATGTAAAAATGTCCGGTGTAAATATCTGCGGGCAGATTATTTTTGTTTTCATGGTTTTTATGAATACAATCTGCATGGCCGGCGGAATCTTTATGACTCAGTTTTCCGGTGCAAAAGATAAAGAGGGAATGAGGCAGTCCTTCTGTTTTAAGCTCTGGATGGGCCTTTTTGTTGTTGCTGTTTTTTCTGTAGCCTGTTTTGTGCTGCCCCGTCAGATTTTAAGTCTCATGGTTCGCGGCAATTCCCAGGCAGATTTGATTCTGGACCAGGGCGTGCAGTATATGCGCATCATGGGCTTTATGGGCATTCCCTGGATGCTCTCTGCAATGATTTCTTCTTCTCTGCGTGAGATTGGTAAGGTAAAGGTGCCGCTTGTAATTTCGATTATCGCAACCTGCGTGAATACTGTCTGTAACTGGATTTTGATTTACGGAAATCTTGGTGCGCCAAGGCTTGAGGTACGCGGTGCTGCCATTGCAACGGTAATTGCCCGCTCAGTTGAAGCACTGATTTTTATAGGCTACATGATTAAGCAGAAGCCTGATTTTGCGATTAAGCTTTTTGATGTTTTTCGTATAAACTTCGGCTTATTTGGTGAGATTCTCAAAAAGGCCTGGATGATTATGCTTTCCGAAATGGTCTGGGCTATGGCAGAAACAATTACGACAGCTCTTTACAACGGCCGAGGCGGTGCAGATGTTGTTTCTGGAATGTCTTCCAGCTTTGCAATTTCAAATCTTTTCTTTGTTGCCTTCAATGGAATTATAACGGCGACGGGTGTAATTATCGGAAAGGATTTGGGAAGGGGAGAGCTGGATCAGGCCCGACAGGAAAAGATCTGGCTTTTGAACGGGGCCAAAATCTTTGGTCTATTTTTTACAGGAATTGGATTTTTGTGTATGCTTCTGGTTCCTGTGGTTTTCAGAAATCTCAGTGCAAACTCTCAGCACATCTGCCGCCAGATGGTTTTTGTGATGGCAATTTACATGCCGGCATGGGTTTACATAAACGGCCAGTTTGCGGTGAGCCGTGCGGGCGGTGATACGATGATGGGAATGCTGGTTGATGGAATCGGAAATCTAGGAGTTGTAATACCGGGGATTTTCCTGCTTGCAAAATTTACCGGAGTAGGTCCGGTTGCCATGTATGCCATCATCAAGTTTGTTGAAGTCCCGAAAATTATGATTGCCCACTTCTGGCTTAAAAAAGAAAAATGGGTTGTCAATCTTGCTCAGAAAGAAAATGAAGGTGAAGAAAAATGAAAAAGCTTTTTGAAGGTTTGGAAAATTTTATAAAGAAAGAGCCTGTGCTTTTTGCGGCTTTGCTTCTGGCTGTGCTTGCGGTTTGCCTGATCCGCCCGGGGCTGGAGCTTTGCATTAAGGCAATTGATTTTAGAACACTGGCAATTCTTTTTTCTCTGATGATAGTTATCAAGGCTTTTCAGAGTCAGAACTTTCTGGACTTTATTGCGGCAAGGTTGCTGCGGCTTTGTAAGACCAGACGGGCGTTGTATTTTTTGCTCACATATCTTGTCTTTTTCTCTTCCATGTTCGTTACGAATGATGTTGCACTTTTGACCTTTGTACCTATTACACTTTTGATTTTCAGACGGATTGAGCTTCCGGCCCTTCATATTGTTGTTCTTGAAACTCTGGCGGCAAATCTAGGCTCTTGTATTACTCCGATGGGAAATCCTCAGAATCTTTATCTCTTTTCGTACTACGGTTTTAGCGCACTTGAGTTCTTTGCTCTTACCGCTAAAATTGCTTTGCCTTCGCTTGTTATTCTGTCTGTGATAATTATTTTTCTTACCCGCAGAAAGCTTGCAGAGCACGGCGGAATGGCAGAGCCTCATGAACTTAGTGGAAATGTTTTACAGACTCAGGTTGTCCGCCTCAAGGCTGATTTTCGCACAGCCCTTTATTTTGCTGATTTTGTAGTTTGTTTGCTGACAGTCTTTCATGTGGTAAATTATCTGATTATGTTAGCAGTAACAATCGTGATAATGGCAATCTGCAACTGGCATCTTTTTAAAAAAGTTGATTACAGCCTGCTGCTAACTTTTGTGGGCTTTTTTATTTTTACAAAAAGTCTTTCAAAGGTTCCGGCCTTTACTGATTTTATAAATTCACTTTTGTCGTCACCACTTAAAACTTACCTGACCGGAATTGCCGCCAGCCAGATAATAAGCAATGTTCCGGCCGCCCTGCTTCTCAGCGGTTTTACAGATAAGGGTGCAATGCTGCTGCTGGCGGTAAATGTGGGCGGCCTCGGCACTTTGATTGCCAGCATGGCAAGTGTAATTTCCTTTAAGCTTTACAGTGCGGAAAGGACTGGGGGCGAGTTTGCCGAAAGTACCGGTCACAGTTACTTTGCTGTATTCACCGCCTATAACCTTGTACTTCTGGTGATTCTGGGCTTTGTGGTTTATTTGATATAAATACTGCTGAAAAGACGGTAATGGTTGTTAAATAAAAAATCCCCGACATCTAATCGGGATTTTTATTTGAGACTGACACGATTCGCCGCGACGGTCGGCACCCTCCATGGTGCCTCCCTCTGCGGCGCCTGCGTTCGCTAAACTCGCCCTCCTTGGCGAGTTTGCCCAAAAAACGCTCCGCACTGCTCGCCTTTTTTGGGCCGCTCTCTCCGGTTCGAATCGTGTAAAGTAGACTTAATAATTCATTGTTAAATAAAAAAATCCCGACATCTAATCGGGATTTTTTTTGTTTGAGACTGACACGATTCGCCGCGACGGTCGGCACCCTCCGTGGTGCCTCCCTCTGCGGCGCCTGCGTTCGCTGGCCTCACCCTCCTGGTTCGGCCTTCTCAAAAAGCCTGCGCCACTGCTCGGCTTTTTGAGAACCGCTCACTCCGGTTCGAATCGTGTTATGAAATCTTGACATTACTGTGTTAAAACAAAAAAGTTCGTCATCTCTGACGAACTTTTGTTTGAGACTGACACGATTCGAACGTGCGACCCCAACCTCCGCAGGGTTGTGCTCTAATCCAGCTGAGCTACAATCTCATATAATTTTGGTGCAGTAGAACTGCTTTCTCGGAAGCGACAGGAGTTGAACCTGCCCACCCCTTACGGAAGTGACGGATTAGCAATCCGTTGTATTACCG
>CAMNGG010000375.1 GCA_946537975.1 uncultured Treponema sp.
AAAGCATCAATTTCATCTTGTGAGATAGCACCATCACTCATATGTTTCGTCTCCTTCTACAGAAAGCTCTTCAAATTCGTCTGACTCAACGCTTTCAATTTTTCCTGTAATTTGAACTGCCATTTTTTTACCGACAACACCTGGCTGACAGTAAAACTTTTTCTTATTTCCTACGCTAAGAGTCAGAGGATCTCCTACCTTAACGCTTGAAAGACGTACTACATCGCCGACACGCAACGAAAGAACGTCTCTAATTGGTAAATTGATTGTTCCAATTTCCGCAACAACATCCATATCAACCGCAGTAAGCTGCTGCTTGATTGTTCCAAGATATTGTGTAGTGGAAGACTTTCTTACAGAAGAGAACCAGAACTGTGAAGAAAGCTTTGAAATAATTGGTTCAAGAACGAGGTATGGAATACAGAAGTTCATCATTCCCTCTTCTTCACCTACCTTAGTTTCCAGTGTAACAAGCACAACCATTTCTGTTGGAGGTACAATCTGGGCAAACTGAGGGTTTGTTTCTATCTGAGCAAAGCGTGGTCTAAGGTCAATTACCTGAGTCCAGGCTTCGCGGATATTTGCAAGAATACGAACAATAACCGTTTCCATTACTTCCTGTTCAATATCTGTAAGGTCACGGTTTTTATTTCCTGTTGTGGCACCTCGTCCACCAAAAAGGCGGTCAATCATACAGAAGGTAATAGCCGGGTCAATTTCAAGTACGGCGTTACCCTTCAAAGGATCCATATTGATTACCGCAAGAGTTGTTGGAGTTGGAATAGAACGGATAAATTCCTCGTAGGTAAGCTGATCTACAGATGCAACGTGAACATGAACAAGGGAACGAAGCTGGGCAGACAGAGAAGTGGTTGTTAAACGCGCAAAGGTCTCATGCATATTTGAGACCGTACGCAGCTGTTCCTTTGAGAATTTATCAGGACGCTTGAAGTCGTATATCTTTATTTTACGGGCACTGTTGACCGGCTTAAAGTCATCCGCTTCGGTATCACCCGAACTGATGGCTGTAAGAAGCTGGTCAATTTCGTCCTGTGACAGAACTTCGTTCATTCAACTCCACCTTTATTAATTCTGCTCTATAACGTCTTTCTGCTGGAAAACAACGTCTCGGATTCGTGAGCTTGAAAGAATCTTATCATTGATTCCATTCTTAATCTCATTTTCCAAAGCATCTTCATTATTCGTATTTCTAAGCTCTGCGGCTGTCTTGCCACTGAAATAGCGGCGAAGGAAGGCCTTAAGCTCTACTGTACGCTGGGTAATTTCAGTAGATGTAGCTTTATCATCCTTTTTATAGGCCAAAGCAACGTCTACACGAACTGTTGCAGGAGGATCATCACATGTAGTTGTCTGGATTATTCCTAAAGAAGTATACCAGTCGTAAATTTCACGCTGGCCGGAAACGTATTCTTCTGATGTCGGGATTGCGGTTACCTGTGTAGAGTTTTTACTTGTAATCTTAACTGTTACAACAACTACTACAACAATAACAATAATTGCAGCGAGTCCGATAATTATCCATTTCAGAAGGCCAGACAAAAGTCCGCCTATACCACGTTTTTTTTCTGGCGCAGTGCCAGCACCACCCTCATCGAGGTTGATTTCATCATCGTCTGCCATATCCCCTCCAGCACACTAAATAATCTAACACTAAAAGTGTCCTTCGTCTAGAATTATAATATCCACACGTCTGTTGTAAGCACGACCTTCTGCCGTGTCATTGGAAAACTTTGGTCTGGTGTCGGAATATCCGGCCACAGAAAAATCATTTTCCCTTACTCCATAATCGGCTAAATAATGAAGAACATTAACAGCTCTTGTTGCAGAAAGTTCCCAATTACTAGGAAAAATTGAATTTTCTGCCACCGGAGTAGAGTCTGTATTCCCTTCTATACGGAATCGCCGGCCTTTCAACTCATCAGAGCGGAAAAAATCTGCCAGGCGAAGCAGGGTTTCTCGTGTATCATTGATATTTAATTCTGCACTTCCCTCTTCAAAAAAGTTATCAGAAAGAAGTGTGATTATAAGACCGCGTTCATCACTTGTAATTGTAATTTTATTTGATTTTACATCAGGCGCAAAAAGGCTGACAGCTTTTTTCTTTGCGAGACCAAGAGATTTACCTTTTTCAAGAGAAGGAAGAGAGTTTATATTATTACCAAGATCTGAAAGCTGTCCGGCAGACAAAGAAAGTCCACCAGATGTTGTTTCTGTTTCCTGCATCTGAAGAGACTGCGTAATTGTTGCCATTTGTGTGACATCTACTTCCGAAGGGTTATAAAGCATTACGAAGAAGCAGAGCATGAGTGTAATCATGTCACCATAGGTACCAAGCCAGGCGGTTGATGGTTTTTCGGGCTGTTTTGCTTTCTTTCCCATTTTTACCTAATTCTTCCTTAAACTAATTAATCCTTCAAAACATCAGCTTCAATAGCTTTTCTTGTAACAGGATCAAGATAAGTAAGAAGCTTCTGAGCCATAATACGTGGGTTTTCACCGGCCTGAATCGCAAGTACACCTTCAATAATCATTTCTTTTGAACGCATTTCCTGAGCATTGTGCGCTGCAAGCTTTGTAGAGAACGGAGTAATCAACCAGTTGGCCATCATAGATCCGTAAAGAGTTGTAATCAAAGCAACGGCCATGTTAGGACCGAGGGAAGATTTATCTTCAAGGTTGTTCAACATACCAATAAGACCAAGTACGGTACCCATCATACCGAAACCTGGTGCGAATCCAGCCCAGGCATTGATAAGTCCAATCCATTCCATATGGCGGTTTTCAACCTGAGTCATTTCATTTTCCATGATTGCACGAATGATGTTACCGTCAGTACCATCTACTACAAGACGAAGTCCCATTTTCATAAAAGGATCTTCAAGATCATCAAGACCATCTTCAAGGGCAAGAATACCTTCGCGGCGAGCCTTTTCAGAAAGGGCCTGCATGTTAATTACGATGTTTTTTTCACCGAAGTCCGGAACCTTAAAAGACTTTCCCATAATCTTGAACATACCGAGTGCCTTTTTCAAAGGAGCGGCAATGAACATGGCAAAGTAAGAACCACCAATAGTCATGAAGACAGACGGGATATCGATAATTCCGCCCAATGTACCACCTGATGTCAATACAGACATGACAATCATGGCTGCACCGCCGACAATACCCAGTATAGTAGCTATATCCATTACAAGACCTCTTGTCTTTCAATACCGATATCTCTCCGGTATTTTATAATTTTTTCAATTAGATCTTCTGGGGAATTTTTGACAATGATTTTACGCCCCGACAGCATAGTAAGTGTCAGGTCAGGAGTAGATTCCATACTTTCAATCATGTGCGGATTCACCCAATATTTTTTCCCATCTAACCGCATTACATCAATCATATGTTTTTTATACTTACTATAATTATAATCTTTTTTTTTCATATTTCAATTATTATTTTCTTATTATTTGAAATTTTATGCAAAATTCCCCATGAATTTTGTCTTTTTTTGCATATTTTTTTATTATTTTCTTCTTTAATGATTTTTTTTATAATTTTTCATTATATAAGTAAGATTATGTGACAAAGCACTATTGCATGCGATATATTATAAATATGAATGAGACTCCTTGTATTTATGTAATAGAAGATGAAGAATCAATTTCTAAATTAATCCAGCTTTATCTTATAAAAGAAGAAATGCAGGCTAAAACATTTCTTGATGCTGAATCTGCCTTAAAGGAATTAAAAAAAGGTCGCAAACCAAATCTCATTATTCTTGACCTGAATCTGCCGGGCATGAGCGGTTTTGATTTTCTCGAAGAACTGCAGAAAATGTTTGATAAAGAACTTCCTTCTGTAATGATTCTTTCTGCCAGAGATACTGATGAAGACATAATTAAAGGCCTTGGTTATGGAGCTGATGAATTTGTAACTAAACCATTTTCACCTGGAGTTCTTATGGCCAGAGTAAAGGCCAACCTGAGACGACAGAGTTTCTTCCTGGAAAAGATGGAATCTTATATAGAATTCGGTCCCTACACTCTCCTGCTTGGAAGCTGCGTATTAAAGAAAAACGGTCAGAAGATTTCACTTTCTTCAAAAGAATATGAGGTTCTTGAGTTTCTTGTAAAAAATGCGGGACAGGTTATTTCTCCGGAAAAAATATACCAGAATGTCTGGAAGGTTGAATATGGTGACATTACTGCCGTTGCCGTATACATTCAGCGCCTGCGAAAGAAAATTGAAGATAATCCTTCAGACTGTCAATATATTAAAACTGAATTTGGAAACGGCTATATTTTTTCTAGTGAATATATAACTAAAAACTGATAATATATTTGCATGAAGCTTAAAAATCAGGTTTTCATTCTTTCCTTTTTAATTATTTCAATACCAATTCTCTGTTCAATATTTGTATTAATTCATACCTATCTGCATTCTCCCAATCGTTATTTAATGCAGGGATCTGAAGAGATACAAAAAATTTATTATTCGAATATTCCTGAAGAGGACATAATCAACTTAAAAAAATCCCTTAAGCTTCTTCCCGCAAATGTTGAGGCCATTCTTTTGCAAATATCAACAAGAAAGGTTTTGTATTCAACTATGTCTGAAATTGAAGCTGGTAAATATATGCAGAAAGGCGAAGTATGGAACTTTGCCGCTGATACTTCGGAAACCTATTTCTATCAGTTTACACAAATACCGTCAAAAAAATCTGACACTCTCCTTATTACTCGAGTTCCTCAAAAAAAAGTCGCAACCGAAAAAAAAACGAAAACAATTCTCAAGGTCTTGCTGGCAGTTATTCTTATTACATTTTTAAGCCTTGCATTTATAATCTTTATTTCCCGCAACATTTTTCACTGGCTGAAAAAAATCGAAAATTCAAGCAGACAACTGGCAGAAGGTAAACTTGATACACCTATTGAGGCTTCAATTACTCCTATTCAGGAGAATGAATTTTCAAACATTATGCACAGTCTTGAAACTATGCGCTGCGAGCTTCTGGAAATGCAAGCCAGTAAAAACAGATTTATTATGGGGATCAGCCATGATCTGAGGACCCCGGTTTCTGTAATAAAGGGTTACTCCGAAGCAATAATGGATGGAGTAATTTCCGAAAAAAATGAAATTAAAAAATCCATGGAATTAATGGAACAGAAAACAGAGCAGCTGGAAAGCATGATTGATACTTTAATCAACTTTATGAAGCTTAATAATTTTGAAATCAAAGAAAAGCTTGTTGAAAACTCAATAACCGGCCTTATTATGGATTTTGCAAAATATGCAGAAGTAACGGGAAAGGTATTTAAGAGAAATGTTCACACAGATATAAATCTGCCCCGTGAAATCAAGCTTCCTCTGAATGAACAGCTTATTCAACGTTCCTTTGAAAATCTGCTGAGCAATGCCATAAGATACACTAAAGAAAATGATTTAATAGAAATAAAATCTTATTTAAAACAAGAAGACGAAACCGAAAACATTATTCTTGAAATTCAGGATACAGGCACCGGAATAGACAAGAAAGATTTAGATCACATTTTTGATATTTTTTACCGGGGAACAAATTCACGCCAGGAGGAAGGCATGGGTGTTGGCCTTACCGTAGTCAAAAGCATTATGGAAACTCATGGCTGGAAAATTACAGTTGAATCTCAAAAAAATAAAGGAAGCTGCTTTACGGTAACTATTCCCCTTAAATAAGTTTTTCCAGAAAAGTATTCAGAAAAAGTATTCCCTGCCGGCTCATAGCACACCGCCCCTCCCCACCTTCTGTCTCACCTTTGGCTATAAACCGGCAAAGTCCTTTTTCTTCCCACTCTCTGAAAGGCTGTAAAAACCAGGAAGGAAAAGGTTCGTTAAAAACCGACTTGTACTCGGCTTCACTCACTCCGCTTAACTTTCTTAACCCCATCATAAAAAACTCAAACTTTGAGGTTTCGAGCTCAATCCTTTCATTTACACAGGGAGCCTCTGTTACTTTATATGGCAGCTTGTCACTTGTCCAGAAATCAATATATTTCTTTATTTCTGTTGTATTTGTCCAGCGGAAGCCAGAACCATCTTCGTCATAAATCGTTCCGCAGCCTCCGCTGCCACAGCCAAGATAAGACTCATGCTTCCAGTAGGAAAGATTATGGCGGCATTCCTTTCCGGTCAGGCAGAAATTAGAAACTTCATACCATTTATAACCCTTACTCTCCAGCAAATCCCGGCCGGAAAGCCAGAGCTGATCTGCCTTATCATAATCATACGAAAGCTGACCTCGGGAAAGCATTTTGCCAAAGGGGGTATTTTCTTCTATGGTGAGCGAATACATTGAAATATGAGACGGTTTAAAAGAGATAATTTCTTCAAGTCCTGACAAAAAGGAGCTTTCACTTTCTTCGGGAAGCGCAGAAATTAAATCTAAAGAAAGCTGTCCTTTCCATTTATTTTTTAAGAGTTCAAGAGCTTTTCTACAGGTGGCTGAATCAGCTCTGCGGCAGGCTTTTTTCAGGGCAGCATCACTCAGGCTTTGAATACCACAGGATATCCGGTTTACACCACAGGAGCTAAGGCTTTCAAGCAGAAGCAGGTTTACATCATCAGGATTTACTTCGACACTTATTTCGCAATCTTCATCAAGTAAAAAGCTTTTTCTGATTTGATTAAAAATTTTCTGAAGCTGTTGAGAATTAAGAAGGCTTGGCGTTCCACCACCGATATAAATTGTTTTAAGGCTGGTAACTGAAGCTTCAGCTCCTCTTGCTGCTATTTCATTGCAAAGAGCATTTATATACTCATCAGGTATTTTTCCCTCTTGCGCTACACTGAAAAAATCACAGTAGGCACATTTTGAAATACAAAAAGCAATATGAATATAAAGTGAGGCGGCCTTCATTTAAAACAATTTGAAGTTCTTAAAAGGAAAATAACAGAGCAGGACCTTTGCGGCAATTTCTTCACTATGAACTGCTTCCCACAGACGGGAATCATCAGAAGCTTTTCTATTGTCAGCAAGAACAAAATACTCATTATTGCCCAGCTTTATTTCATCAAAAGAACCTTTTATTCCGATTTCAGTATCCCAGTCTGCAGGAGGTACAAAAAATGTGACATTATAAGGGTCTTTTACAATTTCGAACTCTGTCAGAAAATGCTTTTCGCCGGCCGGTTTTATATATAAAACATAATCTCTCATATAAACCGTATCACCGGGCAGTCCAACAATTCTTCTCAAATGAGGTTTAGTAGATGGAAGTTCATTTTTTTCAAAAAGAGAAAGCTGCTGGGCGGTAAAAAATCTTACAAATCTGTCTGCCTGACTTTTTAAGAATTTTTTTTCAGGCTCTTTTCTTGCATTCAATAAAACTATATCACCGCGATTATAAGTACCCGCAAGAGGAGAAAGCATTACTACTGATTTTTCCGGAATATCAGGAATCATAGAAAGTGAATTCTGACGTACTGGAAAAATAAAAAAGGAAATAACTATATTGATGAAAACATAAAGACAGATAAAAAAAACAATAAAAGAAATTATTCTTCGTCGTCTTTCTTTTTTTAACTGATATGAAAATACTTCGATGTTACGTTTCAAATCTTTCCCCTCGTTTTTTATACTATAAAATATAAGGTATCAAAAAAATGCTTTTCGTACAAGTTATAAAAACATGTGTTATATAAACACGTGTAACCAATGGTCTTCTCAAATTTTTTAAATATTGTCGGGCTTCCGGTTTTCAATTTTTAATACTGAAGACCTGGAACTTAGACATAACTTGAAAGCAATATCTTTATCCTTTATAATAGAAAGATATGGATGGCAGAAAAATTATTGCAGAAAACAGAAAGGCCAGATTTGACTATTTTATTGAAGACACCTATGAATGCGGCATTGTACTTGAAGGTACAGAAGTCAAATCGGTAAAAAACGGAAACATCTCCTTTCCAGACGCCTTTGCGGAAATAAGGAATGGAGAAGTCTGGGTAAAAAACTTTCATATTTCTGAATATTCTTTTTCTTCCATTTTTAATCACGACCCGGACAGACCTAAAAAACTGCTTTTACATGCCGAAGAAATAAAAAGGCTTGTAAGAAAGGTTGATGAAAAAGGCTGTACCCTTATTCCCCTGGATTTTTACCTTAAAAATGGCCGGGTAAAAGTTACTTTGGGTGTTTGTAAAGGTAAAAAAATGTACGATAAGCGTGCCGCTATAAAAGACAGAGATGTTCAGCGTGATATCCAGAGAGAATTTTCTGGAAAATTGAGAGGTTGATTTGCAGGATAAAAAGATTTTTCTAAAAAAATCGCTTATCATAACTATCCTTCTCTATTTAATTAATACCGCAGCAACAGCACAAGCTTACAGTATTGATTACTATGGCATCGTCTCAACAGAAATTGATGCCAATATGTCTAAAATGACCAGTGATCTCTATTATACCCAGCTTTCTGAAATTAATAATTTTTCCGTTTCAGACAAAAGAAGTGCACCAAGCCTTTCAGAAAGACCGGATTCTTCAGGCTTTCAGGACGGCAAGCTTTCCTTTTTCACCCTTATTACAAAGGATACAAACTCGGATAAGTGGATTACAACCTATTATGTAGTTGATAAAAGCCGGAATGAAGAACATACAAAAAAGAAAACTTACGATTCCTTCTATAAAATATTAATGGAACCTAAGGAAGTATTAAAAGATACCATCAAACAACTGATCGAAAATGATAATTCTGCTACCAGCATAAGCTCTTCAGCACAAAAATCAACCTCTGAAACTGCCTCCTCAATAATTTCAACAGAAGAGCTTTCCGGAACCTGGGGCGGAGAAGAAAGCATTAATAAAATCGTAATTATGAGGGGCGGCAGAGGCTTTGTGATTTTTAATAACGGAGCTTCAATGAATATTTCTGTAGAGCTTTCCGGAGCAGACGGCAACAGAAAGGTTGTAATTACACAAAAAGCTAACTCAAATGCTTCTTTTTACCCTGAATTAAACCGAACAGCGGCTCTTACAGCGGCAGTTACCGCGAAACCAATTAAATGGACTCTGGCTTTAACAGATAATAATACTCTTAAGGGAATTAAAGATACTCTTTTACCAGATGGAGACAGTTACAAGGAAGGAAGTATCAATGTTACCTGGACAAGACTTAATTAATGGCAGTCCGAAAATCAATCCTAAAATCAGACCGAAAGTCAGTTCTTCTTATATCTGAGCAACATCATAAACCGGAATACCTGTTACAATCGGTTTTTTATTTTTTCCGATAACGATATTTCCTTTACTGATATCATATAAAAAGAAAATAAGCATAAACAAAAGCGCAAACGATGTACCCGCTATTTTACAGATTTTTTCTGAAATAAATTCCGGTTCTTCGTGGCGTAAAACAGTTCCAGTATTATACAAGGTGGTTTGTGCAGGTCTAAGGCCAGTTATCTTAACAAGCTTTTCTCCATCACTAACATAATCAAGCTTATGGGCATAAGAAGCAATTACAGCCCTGTCATTCTGTAAGGCAGCAAGCTCAAGTGAAAGTTCACTGTTAATAGTCTGAATATCTGAAGTTTGGCGGCTGATTACCCTCTTTTGTTCTTCCATTTTATTATAACAATAGAGGCTATTCTGTCCAAAAGTCATAGAGAGAAGGACATAAACAAAGGTTCCTAAAAATACCGCTGCAAGATACTTCGCACGTTTCATAGATAATTTTAATATCGGCAATAATTTCTGTTTTCTGAAATGAAAATATGTGTTATAATAAAAAAAGAATATAGTAAATACTTCTATTTTTTTTGGCCTTATCTGCCGATATATAAGGAGTAAGAGTATATTACTATCCGAATGAGAGGAGCTATATGAGTAAATCTGATGACAATACAAATGAACTTGAGAGTTATGGTGTCTGGGTAAAGAATTCAACAGGGAACAGCGATAATACCGAGACCCCTGCAGATCCATCGGATGAACTGAATCTTGATGATGGTGGATTGGATTTACCAGATTTTGATGACTCCGATTTTTCCGACATGTTTAAGGAAGAACCACAGGGTGCAGATTCCGGCTCCCTTGATGATTTTGGAAGCGAAGATGATACAACGCTCAGTACCGACGAGCTTGCTAATATTACCGACGGTTTTGAAGTTGAACAGGTAGATGCTCCGGCAGAAAGCGATGACCTTGATCTGGGAGATTTTGATACAGACACAAATGATATTCCGTCTGAGAGCTCAGAGGAAGCACCAGATTTCGAAACTGAAGAAGCAGATATAACTGATGATTTTGCTTCTACTGAGAATTCAACTGAAGACTTTACAAGTGAAAGCACAGGCGATGAAGAAATCTCTCTCGATGACTTTATGGATGGCGGCTTCTCTGATGAATCTGTTGCTGCCGGTAACAATGGTTATGAGCCTGGAGCAGAACCATCAGCACAGGCAGCCTCTTCAGGAGAAACAGAAGAGCTTTCTCTCGATGATTTTATGGATGGAGATTCCTTTGATTCAGCTCCAGATACTCAAAAAGAAAGTGAGCCGATCGAAGATGAAGCTCCTCTTGATATGGATATCAATTTTGATGATTCAGCCGACAGTGTTGAAACTGAAGATAATGTTTCGTTAGACATTTCTTCAGATGACGACATTGATTATGATACAGAAGAAACAGAGGAAGTTGAAACAGAAGAAGTTTCTATGGATGATTTTGGTTCAAGCTTTACAGCAGAAGAAACTGCATCCCCTTCCCCTGCTGCTTCATCTGAAAATATTAACACAGAAGATGTAGATCTTTCTGACTTTGGAATTGATGCTAATGCGGAGGAAACTCCAATTGTACAGGACGTAGAAGAAGCAAAAAATAAAGAAAAGATTGTCGATTACGACCTTTCTGTAGGTGATGAAAGCACCGCAACTGCTCCTGTTGTTAATGAAATTAAATCTGATACAGTTGAAGAAGCATCAGATGTTACAGAAGCACCGGCTGCTCCAGCTGCGGCACCTTCTGAAAATACAACTTCTGTTGACAATTCTCTTTTACAGCAGATTGTTTCTGAGCTTTCAAATCTTAAAGATGAAATGAATAAGCTCAAGACTAACCTTGAGGAAATGAAAACTCAGGAGAATAACGTAAGTCCTGCCGCAGGTCTTGCTGCGGGCGCTGCTGGTCTTGCTGCCGGAGCTGCCATAGCCGCTGCCGCAAGTAGTGAAGCAGACGAAATACCGGAAGCAAAGGACGAAGGCGGCTTCTTCAGTGGTGATGATGAAGATGAAACAATTGCACTTTCTTTTGATGAGCTGGACAACATTATGAATACTGCTGAATTCAGCGATACTGTTGAAGAAGGCACAGGTGAAGAAGAAAGCAGCGAAGCAGTTATAGAAGAAAATACTGAAGAAAGCCAGCCAGAGGTTGAAATTCCGGCTGAACCAGAAATTGAAGAAACAGCAGTAACTGAACCAGTAGTTGAAGAAACTGTAGCTGCTGAACCTGCAGCTGAAGAAACTGTAGCAGACAGTGTAGCAGTTGAAGAAATTGTTGATGAGCAGGACGATACTGTAATTGACGAATCCATCATCCCTTCAGAGTTTGAGATTGATGAAGAATCTGATGATGTTGATTCAGAAATCGAAAATGCAATTTCTGATGAAACAGATACTTCACTTGATGACATCAATCTTGATGATAATGAAACAAGTGATTTTGACTTCTCTTCAGACGAAAAGCTTGAAGAACCAAAAATCGATGAATTCATTCCGGATGGAAATGATGAGCTTTATGAAAATGAAGAGCTTCCTGATGAAATTTCAATTCCAAAGGAAGATGATCTGCTTGTAGAATCTACTTCATCTGATTTTATGGATTCCGTAAAAGAAACTTCTGATGATGATACAAGTTCAGAATTCATAACAGAAGAAACTGACGAAATCGATACAATTGATCTTCCTTCAGAGCTTCCTGATAATATTGATGCTTCTTCAGAAGAAGCTATTGAGGAAACACCTGAAGAAACTATAGTTGAAGAAGAAACTGTTGAAGAGGCTGTTGACGAGCCTGTAGTTGAAGAAGAAACTATAGAAGACGATATTCCGACAGTAGACAAGGTTCTTGGTGATGAGCCTGTAATCGAAGAAAACATAGAAGAAACAGTAGAAGAAAACTCTGTAGAAGCTGAAGATGATTCCTTCTCTTCTGTTGACAGCTTCTCAGAAGCTTCTGAAGAAGCTCCGGAAGAAACTATTTCTTCAAGCGCATCCTTCGCCGAGGTTGATAATCTTGATAATACACTTTCAGAAAGCAATCTTGCCTACCTTGATAAAACAGAAGATGAAAATACTTCTGACAATATAGCAAACGCAGATCTTAAGCAGGACATTAAATCGGTTCTTCTTTACATGGATCAGCTGCTTGAAAATCTTCCTGAAGAAAAAATTGTAGAATTTGCTAAGTCAGATGAATTTGTAACTTATAAAAAACTGTTCTCTGAATTAGGACTTTCTTAATATGGGACTTCTTTCTCGCGCCAATACCCTGGATGAAATTAAAAGTAATCCAGGGTTAGCTTTTTCTGATTTTATAAATAAACACTCTCTTAAAATTTGCGCCCTCCTCGAAAAAAACAATAATTCATATTTCGTTACAAACAGTATAGGTTTCGATGCTGCTTCTCTTTTTTCTGCAGTTGCGACCTCCGACTTCTGGGATGGAATTTGCGGTAAATCTGGAAATATTTATTTTTTCAAAGATTCCGAAAGAACAAAGCTTCTTCAATTATTTTCTTTTCAGCTGAAGGACAAGCTTTCTGAATTATCAGTTTATAAAAATTCCGCCTCTCAAATTTTATTATGTGCGGGAACTATTAATCAAGAAATTGCCGCGGATTTTGAAAATATCAGAAATCACTCTCATCAAAACGATATTTATAAGCTTAATCCTTTAATTAAAGAAAATTCTGTTGTTTTATTATTGAAATTGGATTTTTCACAGGCCATCAAAGGCTTTTATTCTTCAGAAAAAAATGATCAGATTAGCTTCGACCTTTTCCAAAAAGCTTTAATGAATGAATTATTCAACAGATTCTGCTGCTATTATAACCTTACAGATGCAGTCACATTACTTGATTCAGGAATAATTAAAACAGTATTCATAACTAATAAAGAATATTCCACAGAATTAGTTTCCCGCCATATAATTTTAAACCTAAAAGAAGTTTTGAATACCTATGCAGAAAAGATTCAAATCTTCTTCTCTGGTTCTGCCGATACTTGTGATAAGATTAAATCCTTTTTACAGGCGGAATAATTTTGGATATAACTTTTCAGAAAGCTAAAAATGGAGAAGAAACAGCCCTTGCAGGAAACTTCTTTCTTCATTCAAACTACGCTCCGATTAAAGAAGCTGAACGCTTTGTTGAAAATCTGAATATACCCTACACACCTTCAATTATAATTATAACAGAAACTGCACTTTCATATGTTACTCTTTTTCTAAAAAAGAAATTTCCTACCGCCAGGCTTGGTGTTATAAGATATTCTTCTGCTTTTAATGAATATAATTCAAATTTTGATTTTGTATTAAATTATTATGAACACAATAATTTTGAAGCCTATCTCGAAACTATTTTTACTGAAGAAGAGCTTTTAACAGTTTTCTTTTATCCCTGGACTCCTTCCTCTAAGGCTTTTGCACAAACAGATAAAATTGTCTGGACTTCCATAAAAGCGGCTATGGAACGCTCAAAAACATTATTGATAACCAGACAATATTTTGAAAAAAAGTGGTTCTTAAATTCCTGTACATTTATTAAAGGACTTTCCACTGCAGCACAATTAAAAGTACCACAGGATAAAAACGTGCTGATTATTTCTTCAGGACCAAGCTTAAAAGCTTTTTTACCTGCGATTATAGAAAATCAAAATAAGTTTTTTATTATATGTCTTTCTTCAGCAATAAGCCTTTGTCTTAAAAATTCTATTATTCCTGATATTTGTATGACGACAGACGGAGGCTACTGGGCCTCAGAACATCTTAAAAAGCTTTACAATAATAAAATACCTTTAGCAATGCCCGCAGAAGCTTACATAAAAAAAAGTCTATTATCTGAACTTCCAATTTTACCTCTTGATTATGGAGATGGTATTTCAAATAAAATTTTAAAAGCAGCCGGAATTCCGACTTTAAGGGCTGTTCGCAATGGAACTGTAAGCGGCACTGCCCTTCTCTTTGCATTAAATTATTTTACCGGAGATGTATATTTTTGCGGACTTGATCTTGCGGCACAAAAGGGTTTTCAGCATACACAGCCAAATGAACTTGAATTAAATTCCCGTCTTAAAGACAACCGCATAAATAATCAATGTACCAGACTAACTCGCTCTGAACTAACTAACGGTAGTTTGGATATATACAAACAATGGTTTATAAATAATCCTGTCAAACTTGAAAACAGAAATGTATTCAGATTAATAAATAAAGATTCAAAAAAGAATTCTTTAGGCTGGATAGAAGATCTTGAACTTTCTTCTTTTGAAAAAGAAATATTAAAGCTAAAAGCAGAAAAGAAATCACTTTTTAACTCATCACAAGTTTTTACAAATATAAAAGCCGCTCTTAAATATATAAGAGATTTGAATAACGAAGAGCTTTTGAAAAAGCAATTATTTCCTCTGGATTTTGTAAAACTATCCCATAATCCCGGAGATAAAGAAACAAAAGAAAAAATTGAAAATGAATGGCAATTAATAAAAGATAAGGCAGAAAATATTTTAAATGAGAATATATAAGGAAATTATAAAAGCAAAAAACGGAAGTGAAATTCCTGTATTCGTAAGCGGTAAAACAATGGAATCCCGTTATAATCCGGAACGGGATTCTGAAAACTTATTAAATACTATTAATGAAGAAGCAGGATTTTTTCTTGTCCTTGGAGCAGGCTCCGGAATCTTTTTAAAACAGTTATCAGAAAAGTTTTCCCAATCAAAAATATTATGCGTAGAGTTATATAAAGAAGATATTGATTTTTTAATGCGGTTGTCTTTAATTAAAATGTTAGCTGAAACTAAACGAGTTATCTTCTGCTGCCTTGAAGAATTTGAAAACTGTCTTATACAAAATTATTTACCTGCAAAATATGGCACTCTAAAAATTATAGAGGAAAGAGCCTGGATTAATGAAAACCAGTCTCAGCTTGAAAAAATAAAGTCAATATTAAATAAAACACTTGGTCTTATTTCTGCAGACTATTCTGTTCAATCTCATTTTGGAAAAATCTGGACTTCAAATATTTTAAATAATGCAAGACTTGCCGAACAATACAATTCACAAGCTTTCAAAAATCATATTAGCGACAATCTCAATAAAACCGCAGTTATAGTTGCGGCAGGACCGTCTCTTGATAAAACAATTTCTACAATAAGCCAAAACCGGAATAACTATTTCCTGATCGCAACTGACACAGCAGGACAGTCTCTCCTTAAACGAAATATTTTTCCAGATATAATTGTATCAATTGATGCTCAAGCGGTTTCCTATAATCATTTTATAAATAGAAAAATAAAAGATAACAAAACAATTTTCGCCTTTGATTTAGCTTCTAATTTTTCCGCAGCACGCCACATTTGTAAAAGCGGAAATGAAGTTTTCTTTTTTACTTCCGGACACCCGCTTGCCTCAGCCATCAATTTAAGCTGTAACTCACCTCTTCCTCACTATTTTTCAGGAGCAGGCACAGTAACAATTACAGCCTTAGATCTTGCAATAGAGGCAGGCTTTACGAATATTTTGATTTTGGGTGCTGATTTTTCTTATATCAATTCAAAAGCATATACTAAGGGAACCTATCTGGACAGTCTTTATAATAAGAATTCTTCAAAAACTAACGAAGCCGAAAAAAGCTTTTCAAGTCTCATGTTCCGTACAGAACTTATAAAACTTAATCAAAAGAAAAATACAACACAAATTCTGGAAGCCTATAAAAACTCAATGGAAACCTATCTAAAAGAAAAAAATATAAGCTTTACAAGAGAAGGTGATATTTATAAATTACAAAACTCCGCAGGGGCTGCTTCTCTTGCTTACGATAAAAACTCTTTTTCACCTTCGTTCTTCTCTCTCAAGCCCTTTTTTAATAAACTGAAAACATCTTCAATTGAAGATGCTGAAATCTTTTTACTCCCCTATGTAGCCTGGCTTCGCAATAATATTAAATATAAAGATATTAATTATAAGGATTTACTAAAACTTGCTTTAGAGTCTATTGTAAGTTATAATATATGATATGAAAAATCGATTTATCGTTATTTACACATTTTTTGCATCAGCTGTTTTTCTTTTTGCGACAGGCTTTTTCGCCTTCAATCTTTATAATGAATACAAAACTAATCTTGAAAAATCAGAAACAAAATATACAGAGCTTGTAAGCAACATCCGCGTATTAAGCAATAACTATTCTGAAAACACCTCTTCTTTTGCAAGCGGTATAAAAAGTGCCGTAGGAGATACAGGAGCCTATTCTTTTATTCAGGTTCGCCGCAATAACGAAACTGTTGTGCTATACCCTACCGGAAAAAGCAAAGAAGAAACTGTCTCAAAGCTTACTAAAAACTTTACCAGCAGCTTTTCAATAAATAAACAGGCAGTTTCAATTGATTGTAATATTTATTTAATCAGACCAGATTCAATTTTTTATTTTGCAAGAGTTTCTTTTTTAATGATTCTGATTATTACAATAATCACAATTATTATGATTATTTATCTTAATTTAACTGATAATTCGTCAGATGTAATAAGTCTTGAAGAAGATTCAGCTGATGACCTTTCCGACGAAGAAATTATTGAGAACGAAGAAGCATCCGGCAAAGAAACAGAAGATGCTGATGAAACTGATAAAGTTGAAAATTCAGATGAAGCTGCTGAAGCTGGTGAAGCTGTGAGTGAAACGGAAAATGAAGCAGAAGAAGAAAGCAGCTCAATTCATGATAATAGCGATTTTGAAGAAGAAGAAAAACATACAGAGGTTACCCCAGAAGAAGTAAATGCGATTCTTGCAGAACCTCTAACAGATGAAGCACTTGCTGCTTCAGAAGAAAAGCCTGCCGCAGAAAAAGCAAAGCTTCCTGTAGACGAAGAAAAACCTGCACCGCTTGAAATTAAACAGACTGACGAAGCAGACAAACCATCTGGTCTCTACAATCCAGATACAGGAATAGGCTGGGAATCTTATCTTGCAAGCAGACTTAATAATGAAATTGAACGCGCAATCGCTTCTGAAATAGATCTTTCGCTTTTTATTTTCCAGCTTAAAGGCATTGAAAAAACAAGCGAGCTTTTCAAAAACGTATGCAGCTATCTTGCTATACAATTTCAGTTTAAGGATCTTCTTTTTGAATATAAAGAGGATTGTATTCTTGCAATTAAAATCAGCATGAATGTAGATGAAGCCTTAAAGCTTTCTGATAAGTTATACGCCGATATCTGTAATATTATTAATTCTAAGAATTGTAGAATCGGTATATCTTCGCGTTCAATAAGAATGGTAAGCGGAGACCGTCTCATACTTGAAGCAGAACAGGCAATAGAACATTCGGACGACAGTTCACCGATTATTGCCTTCCGTGTAGACTCTGAAAAATACCGCCAGCTGCTCGAAGGTAATTAAGACTGAGTTTCTGAACCCTCTGATTTTTCTTCGGACTCTCCACTTTCCTCTTCATCTTCAATCTTCATTAAATCCTTGTATTTTTCTTCGAAGGTTTTAAGATTTTTGTTTTCCGGATAATTAGTTTTTAAGCTTTCGTATGCCTGCAAATATTTATCAGCATTTTTCTTTTCAAACCTTTTATTGTCTGCCGCAAGTACCGCAAGATAATTTTCCAGATATTCCTGATTATCTGGCTGGGCTTCAAGTAATTCTTCATATATACTCACAGATTTCTTGAAGTCTCCCTGCATTGAATAAATGTAAGCAAGGCTTGCTTTTAAGGAAGCATTTTCAGGATCTCTTTCAAGAATCTTTCTGTACATTGGAAGTGCTTTGTTCCATTCAGAAGTATAGACGTAGCATTTTGCAAGTTTATAGTAGGCAGCCCAGTACTGGTCCTTTTTTTTCATTGCGAGCTCGTAATTTTCTGCCGCCTTTTTGTAATCTTCGAGTTTAAAATATGAATCACCCAGAATATAGTACTCTGTATAAATATTTCTTGTTTTGACAGCCCCCTGCCCCGGTACAGGAACAGTAAGCTCAGTACTTTCACAGGAGGAAAATGAAAAAAGAGAAAGACTTACTGCAAGCAGACCTGCAGCAAGTGATTTTTTAGCCGAGTACAATCTTTTCAATTTCATAAAGCTGAGATTTATACAAGCCTGAAATATTGTGACCGTAATCCGCAATAAGCTGAATGATGTTACGAGGAGCGTCCTTTGTATCGCAGCCGTTAAGACGATCACCGGCATCACCGAGACCCGGCATAATATAAGCCTTCTCGTTCATTACAGGATCCATCCAGAGAGTATAGCAGGTACAGTTTTCAAGAGCACGGGTTACGCGAATACTTCCCTTAAGAGTTGAAATTGTATTAAAGAAGGAAATTGATTTTGGTTTTACACCCTGACTCTGAAGATACTTTACAACAGTAACAAGAGAACCACCTGTAGCGTTCATAGGGTCTGCAAAAATCAAATCCTTTCCGTCGAGCTGTTCGAGGTTGAAGAAGGATTTATTCAAATCCATGATATATTCCATATCGGCTTCGTTCTTTGTATCATTGCGGCTGATTTTGAAAAGAGCAAACGGAGTTTTGTAGCCGTGGCTTGAGTACTCCTGGATTTCCTTTGACATAATCATAGATGGAAGAAGAGCACCGCGGAGCATTACACACATTACAGTGTTTTCAATTTTATGGTCGATGTCTGGAATTTTATGAACTGCATAGTTCTGTACCGGGAAGTTTACAGGAGTCTTTACAAGAATATGACCTTTTTTGTCTGAATGCTGGTCTGTATAAGCCATGCGGAAAAGCATTTCGTAAGCGCGCTGGCTGTAATACATAAATTCCTGATGGTCTGTGCGCTCATCGCGGAGCTTTGAAATTACGCGTGAACATTCAGCATGAGCGCCTTCTTCTGTTACAAAGGAATAAACTTTAATATTTGGATGCTTAGCACAAATCTTCTGCATTTCATGACCAAGCTTGTCATAACCTTCAATAATCTTTGCTTCATCCTTTGGTTCAAAAGCCTTCATTGTATCCTTGAACATTACTTCAAGATTCTTAAGATCTGTCATATCTTCTGATGTAAGATAACCATCCAAATCTTCTGCCTTAAGAATAATCTTATTGTTTTCTGCCATAATTTCCCCCTATAATGAAAGCAGTTTATAAAGCTGCTGTTTGTCTATTCTAATATCATGAATTAAAAGCTCGCTGTCTCCAATTATTTCTTCCTGCGAGTTTGTAAGGCCAAAGGCAAGAACCAGCAGTGTTTTACCGGCCTTCAGGAAGGTTCCGTTTTTAAAACGGAAATCAAGATCCAGTAAATACTGATTAGGATGTTTAGGATCAGTTCTAAAGCTGCCTTTTACATCAATTAATTTAAGGTCAAGCTGAGCACCTGTAAGAATTGTGAGGAAGGACTGAGGTTTGTTTGCAAAAAAGCGTATTTCATTTTCTGCACCCTTCAGATATGAAGTAAGATCTTCCTCCAGGTCTGAATAAAGCTCCGTAGAATCATCTGCGGGAAGAACTGAAAGCCTGTCATATTTTGTAAGCATTCCTTCAAGGTCACGACCTATACAGGCAATTTTTGCTGAAGGGAAAGTCATTTCAACAGGTCCGCTGTAAATTTTATATTTTGAGGCACTTCCTTCAGGGCTGTAATCGGAAACTATCCAGCCTTTTTTTTCGCTTAAAACTTTTGGAATAAGGCTTGAAGGAATATTTCCATCAATTGAAGCCTGAATTTCTGTACCCTGGCGGGAACGATTAAGACCACAGTAAACCTTGTTTACACGGTCCGCAATCATCTTTGCATCTGCTTCCGAAGCTCCTTCATAAAAGCCGGTTATTATTCGTTCAATAAGAACATTGTCTGCGGCTTTAGGAACTGCAAGGTAAAAAGAAGACTGATTATCAATCAGTTCAAGCGGGTCAACTGGCCTTCCCGCAGGTGCAGATTTACAGCCTGCAAGAAGGAGCACAAATAAAACTGTTAGCCAGTATAAATTATGCTTTTTCAATCTTGAAACTCCATTTTTTATCATCAGCTTCAACTTCGTATGCACCTGTAAGACCTGCATTCCAGCTTGCCTTTGCGGCAAGAGTTTCGCCTGAAATAAAGTCTGCAAACATCTTGAAAGCTGCTTCCAGGTCGGCATCTCCGCCAAGCTCAAGATTAATTCTGTCGGTTACGTTGTAGCCGTTTTCCTTACGCTGGTTCTGAATACCGCGGATAAGGTCACGAACATAACCTTCTTTTTTGAGTTCGTCTGTAATTTTAGAATCAAGACCGACAGTAAGAGTACCGTCATTGAGAACCTTAAGGTCATCCTTTTCAAAGCGTTCTACAAGAACCTTTTCTTCGTCGAGTTCTACAGTCTTTCCTGCAACATCGATGCTGAGCTTTGTTCCGTCGAGGATAGACTGAATCTGCTCACTTGTAAGACCTGCGATAATTCCTGCGGCCTGCTTCATAAGAGGTCCAAGTTCCTTACCAAGCACCTTGAAATTTGCCTTTGCCTTGTACTCAACAAGCTCGTCTTCACGGTCGTGGAATTCGACCTTCTTTACGTTAAGTTCTTCTGCAATTGTATCCTGCATTTCTGACAATACAGTCTTTTCACTTGGATTACGTGTTACGAGAGCCACGCTTGCAAGCGGCTGGCGGTTCTTGAGGTTGAACTGATTGCGCAGGCTGTGTCCCATAGAAACGGCCTTCTGTACGGTTGCCATCTTGAACTCAAGCTCTTCGTTAATCCATGCCTTGTTTGGTACAGGATAGTCACAGAGGTGAACAGATTCCTTATCGCTGTCTAGCTTGAGGTTCTGATACATTTCTTCTGTAATAAATGGAACAAATGGAGCTGCAACAGTTGCAAGAGTCTTAAGGGCAATATAAAGTGCCTCGTAAGCTTCTGCCTTGTCACTGTCGTTTTCTGATTTCCAGAAGCGGCGGCGGCTGCGGCGGATATACCAGTTATTAAGCTCATCAATGAATTTTACAATCGGGTCAATAGAACCAGACAAGTCGTAAGCATCCAGGGCAGAAGAAACTTCTTTAATAAGATTCTGAGTGATAGACAAAAGCCATGCATCAAGAGGATTTGACGGGGTCTTGTTATCAAAAAGGTGTCCTGTAGGGGAAGCCTTATCGATATTTGCATAAGTTACAAAGAAGGAATAAGAGTTCCACCATGGGATGATGATAGACTTAAGAACGTCGCGAACACCGGCGTCTGAGTAGCGGATTTCGTCTGCCTTAACTACAGCCGAGTGCATAAGGAAGAGACGGATTGCATCTGCACCAAACTTGTTGATTGCTTCAACAGGGTCTGTATAGTTGCGGAGGGACTTAGACATCTTTCGTCCGTCTTCTGCGAGTACGATTCCGTTTACGATACAGTTTTCGAATGCAGGCTTGTCAAAGAGCTGGGCTGCAAGAACTGTAAGTGTATAGAACCATCCGCGGGTCTGATCCAGACCTTCTGAAATGAAGTTTGCAGGGAAGTTCTTTTCGAACTTCTCTTTATTTTCAAACGGATAATGTACCTGAGCGTAAGGCATTGAGCCTGATTCAAACCAGCAGTCAAATACTTCCGGAATACGGCGCATTGTGCCTTTACCGCATTTAGGACACTTGAAAGTAATTTTATCAACATACTGCTTGTGAAGATCATCGGGGTAAGTTCCGCTGAGGTCCTTAAGCTCCTGGCGGCTTCCTACACAGAGAGTGTGCTTACAGTCTGGGTCATCACAGCGCCAGATTGGAATCGGGTTACCCCAGTAGCGGTTACGGCTTACAGCCCAGTCGCGGGCTCCGGCCAGCCACTTACCAAAGCGGCCTTCCTTAATATGTGCAGGCTGCCAGTTGATTTTGCTGTTTGCACGGAGAAGAACATCATGATAATCAGCAACCTTTACGAACCAGCTTCCGATACCGCGGTAAATCAAAGGAGAACCACAGCGCCAGCAGTGTGGGTATGAGTGAACGATAGAATCACGTTTTACAAGCTTACCCTCGTCCTTAAGGCGCTTCATAATATCTTTATCAGCATCCTTTACAAAAAGGCCCTGATAGTCTGGAACTTCTTTTGTAAACTTACATTCTGCGTCGATTGGCTCAACGTTTGGAACACCAGAACCACGGAATACCTTGTTATCTTCTTCACCGAATGCAGGAGCAATATGAACAATACCTGTACCGTCTTCTGTAGAAACGTAAGCTGCATTGAACATGCGGAAAGCACCCTTTTCGCACTTCTGGCCGCTCATTTCTTCGCAGGCTTTTGGATCTTTAAGATTTGCAAAATAAGGGAAGAGTGGCTCATATTCAGCATCAATAAAATCAGCACCCTTATGGCGGTAGATGATTTCGTAGCCGGATTCGTCTTTATAGTAAGCAGACAGGCGGGCTTCTGCGAAAATGTAGTAGTCTCCGCTTTCCTTATCAAGAATCTTTACATAATCAATATCAGGACCCATACAAAGACCGAGGTTTGAAGGCAAGGTCCATGGAGTTGTTGTCCAGGCCAGGAAGTAAGTTTTTCCATTTGCCATATCAGGGTCGTTTACTCCGGCCGGTGCCTTAGTAATCTTAAAGCGGACAGTTACAGTCTGATCCTGAACATCCTTATAGCCCTGAGCAAGCTCGTGAGTAGAAAGAACTGTAGAACAGCGTGGGCAGTAAGGAAGAATATATTTTCCTTCGTAGATGAGGCCCTTATCCCAGAGAGTTTTTGCAACCCACCAGATAGACTCCATGAACTCAGGATTCATTGTCTTGTAGTCGTTATCAAAATCAACCCAGCGGCCCATACGGGTAATTGTAGTGCGCCACTCAGAAGTATACTTCAAAACAGAAGCACGGCAGGCATCGTTAAACTTGTCGATACCCAGAGCTTCAATTTCGTGCTTAGAGTTTAATCCAAGCTCTTTTTCAATAAGGTTTTCAACAGGAAGACCGTGACAGTCCCAGCCGAAACGGCGCTCAACGCGTTTTCCCTTCATTGTCTGATAGCGTGGAATAATATCTTTAATGGTTGATGGAATGAAATGTCCGAAGTGTGGGAGACCTGTAGCAAACGGAGGGCCGTCATAGAATACGAAGTCCTCTGCCCCTTCTCTCTGGCTAACTGACTTTTTGAAGATGTCATTATCCTGCCAGAATTTTAATACTTCTTCTTCCTGTTTTGGGAAGTCAACTTTTGGATCAACCGGTTTAAAGCTCATTTATTTGTCCTTATATGTATGTTATTTATAATCCACTTATTATGACATAAAATGCGATTTTATTCTATATATTTAAACTCCTGTTATGAAAGTGACATAAAGATTGACTAATCACTTTATATAAAATAAAATCAAAATGTTATGGATAATAAGAAATATAATCAGGAAATACCAATTTGTTTTGCAACAGATGATAATTATGTACCCCTTCTTGCTGTTGCCATAACTTCCCTACTGGACAATGCTTCCAAAAATAATTTTTACAGGATTTTTGTTCTGACAACACACCTGAAGCAGGAAAACATAGATTCTATACTTAAGCATCAGACAGAAAATTCCAGCATTGAATTTATATCTCTTGCAAAAGAGCTTGATAAAATTCAAAACATGTTCCATTTGAGGGATTATTACTCAAAGGAAACCTATTACAGAATTTTCATTCCAAATCTTTTTCCTCAGTATAATAAGGTTTTATATCTTGATTGTGATATTACAGTGATTGCCGATGTGAGTCAGCTTTATAATACACAGATTCACGGCTACTTTGTTGGTGCCGCGACCGAAGAGGTTATGCAAACCTACGATGTTTTCGGTAACTATGTAGAACAGGCAGATGGAATTAATCGAAAAGAATATTTTAATGCGGGAATCCTGCTTATCAACTGCCGCCGCTGGCGAAACAAACTGATTGCGGAACGCTTTGTTGACCTGCTTAACCGCTATACCTTCCGTGTTGTTCAGGATGAAGATTATCTTAATGTTCTTTGTAAAGGAAACGTAAAGAAAATCAATCTTGGCTGGAATAAAACTTCATATAAAAATGATGATTTTGATGATAAAGACCTCAAAATAATTCACTGGAAAATCACCTGGCGTCCATGGAAATACAAAAATGTTCTTTATGAAGAATATTTCTGGAAGTATGCAAAGATGACAGATTTTTATGACAAACTGATTCAAATGCGTGATTCCAGAACCGCCGAAGATGAAGCAAAAGACAAGCTGCTTATGGAAAATCTTATGAAGATGGCCCAGGAAGATGCAGATGATCCTAACAACTACGCAAAAACCGATGGAAAGAAAGGTCTTCTTGCTAATTTCCTCTCATTTTTAACCCGCTTCTTCAAGCTTAGAAAGCTTATAAATATCAGACCCTACAGGCGAAAGAAATGATTGAAAAAGACAAAGGAAGACTCGAAGTTCTTGCTCGTATTGACGAATACGAAAAAAAAGGCTGGTTTACAAAGGATGTAGAAGAAGATCCCCCTACAATTCCGCTTACTCCGGATAAGGTTGATTATCTGAATAAAAAACTCAAAAATAAAATTGCAACCTTCTTTGTAAACATTGGTGCAAAACGCTTTATTAAAAAACTGGTAAAAAACGGCCAGATGATTATTAAAGACATTGAAGGAATTGAGAACTACGAGGCTATAAAAAACAGTGGTGCAATTCTTACCTGTAATCATTTTAATGCCTTTGATAATTTCGCAATTCATTATGCCTTGTTCCCTTACATGTACAGACCTGGCGGACAGGTTTTGTATAAGGTAATCCGCGAAGGAAACTATACAAACTTTCCTGGCCTTTACGGCTTTTTCTTCCGCCATTGTAATACCCTTCCTCTCAGCGCAAACTTTTCAACAATGAAAAACTTTATGACCGCTATGAAGGTTTTGCTCGAGCGTGGTGAAAAAGTTCTTGTTTATGCAGAACAGGGCATGTGGTGGAATTACAGAAAGCCGCGTCCTCTTACTGCGGGTGCCTTTAAGTTCGCCGCTGAAAGCAAGGTTCCGGTTCTTCCAATTTTTATAACAATGAATGATTCGGACAAAATCGGCGGAGACGGCTTTCCGATTCAGGAATACACACTTCACTTTCTGCCGGCAATTTACCCGGATGAAAATAAGACTGTAAAAGAAAACATGGAATATCTTAAGGATAAAAACTATGCAATGTGGAAGGAAGTGTACGAAAAAGTATACGGTATTCCACTCACCTATTCCTGCGACTCAGAGGGCAATAATTAAGTTCATTCAGGAGGAATTATGCTTTTTTACATTCTGACAATTGGAATTGCAATGCTTCTTGTTTTTTTGGGTAATTATTTCTGGTTTCCAATGGATATGTCGCTTGTAAAGGTTCTCCTTCTTGATTTAATGCTTCCTTTTTTAATTGTTGCCTGGGACGGTATTTCAGCAACTATTATTCGTCATGCACTGCCAAATAAATGGTTCACAAGAGATGTAAAATTCCATCATGTAAGTAAAACTGAATGTAAGATTTACGAACATCTTGGAATTAAATTCTGGAAGGATCATATTCTTGAGCTTGGAATGTTTACAAGCTTCAGTAAAAAAAAGGTAGCCGACCCTAACGACCCTGCTTATATTGCACGCTTTATTATGGAGTGTAATTATGGTGTTCAGGTTCACTTATGGAATTTTCTTTTAGGCTTTGTTCTACTTTTCTTCTTCCCTGATTATATTGCGATTCGTTTTATTCTTCCGGCCGCAATTACAAATTCCATTCTCAGTATTTTTCCATTGATGATTCTCCGCTACAATGTACCGAGACTTGAAAGATTATATGTAATTTTAGAGAAAAAGGCCGCCCGCAATAAATAATTATTTTCCGCGGTCTTTTCCGCGTGGACCGAAGGCTTTCTGCCGCTCTCTAACTTCCTGTATCAGCTGATTATCTTTTTCCAGCATATCAATTAAATCCCAGTGCCAGTCTAAATTACTTTCAGGAAATAAGGCCGGAGGCTCTGGTTTTCGGCGGGAATTAGCTTCTTTTATGATTTGAATTAATTCTTCAAAGGTATCTTTATCTGCAAGCTGTTTAAGATAAGGTTCTTCTTTTTTTGTAAAAACATTCTTTTCATCATTAAAAATAAAATCATCTTCTTTGTAAACAAAAGGCATTACAGTATTACGAACTTTTTTACTTCGGCCTGAAACACAGGAGTAATTTGTCTCACAGGAACGAAGGTGCTTTGGAATCTCGTAAGAATCATCTTTATAAGTAAAAGTTATATAATCACTTGAATAATCCATATCAGTCTGCCAGTAGCGGACATCATAAAGCTTTTCACCGTCTATAATATAGCCGGTAATGTCTTTAGGAAGGTACTGTGTACTCAGCATAAAGCCCTGGCTTGGAGCAATTCCCCGGTAAAACTTATAGGAATTTTGATTAAGAGAATCTGTAAGGCTTCCGCTTTCCTCATTAAGCTCTCTAATATCAAGCACAAAATATTTTAAATATATTGAATTATCGAGGAGTAAAAATGGAATCTGATTTTTTTGCCAGGATGAATAAACAAGATCAAGAGAACCATAAAGAGAATTGGCCGTTTCATTTATATTCATATTCTGAAGCTTAATATGTTCTGCGTTACGCGGAGTGGCTATATTTCGTGTACGGGCCTCTTTTTCAGCATAAGAAGCAGGTTCAGCGGCCCTGTCCAGATACCAGCCATAATAGGTCTTAAGAACAATTACAATTTCCGGCTCTTCTTCGTCATTCTGTTCAAAAAAAACATAACGATCTTTTGCTTCCCAAATGCCAAGAAGTTTTGAAGGAAGAGTTTCAGCGAATAAAAATGTTGAAAAAATAAACGTTAAAGATAATATTATATGTTTTTTCACATTAAAATTATCGGCATAAAAAATTAATAACGCCACACGGATTTGGATTTTGCTAACGCAAAATCATATTAAAGAAACAGCGTTAGCTGTTTCCAAATCCGTGAAAATCATTAAGGCCCTCGAGGCTTATCATGTTAAAACATGATATCCTAATTAAACGAAGGAGGAACCTTAATGAGATTCTATAAGAACCATCATCAATTTTACATTGGTATTGATTTACATGC
>CAMNGG010000376.1 GCA_946537975.1 uncultured Treponema sp.
TTTGTATGTGATTTTATCGCTTACGCCTCTGCTCATATTTAAATTTTAGCAGATTTGAATTCACTTGTAAATTTAAAATAATTAGGGCTGTCCATTTCTTTTTGGACAGCCCCTATTTTTTTATAACGAGTTTTTGCTTTGCAAAAACTCGCACATCACTGGCTCATACACGGAGCATTATTTATTTAACGAGTTTTTTCAGAATTATATAGGTAATATCATCATTAAACTTTTCTGAGCCGGAAAATTTTCTAAGGGCCGCAGGAAGGGCTGTTACCTGATCTTTTACACTATGGCCAATATTTCCCTTGAAAACAGCTAAAATTCCATCCGCTCCAAAATATTTATTTTCAGAGTTGGTACATTCTGTAATTCCATCTGTATATAAAACAAGCTCATCTCCCTTATTCATATTAAAGTGAACAGTCTCAAAATTAATAGGGAAGTCAGAAATACCAATTGCTCCGTATTGGTTTATGCCAGCTTCTTCCACAGTTCCAATTTTTCCGCTTTCAGAATCATACAAAATTGCTTTTGGATGACCGGCATTTACAAGTTCGATATTATCTTTGTTAAAACGAATAAGCATTCCTGTCAGATAGTTTTCAATATTGCCTTTTTCAATAATGATTCTCTCGTTAATTTTTGCCATTACCTCGTTAAGAGGAATATTCATTCCGTTTCTGAATTCTTGTTCTATGATATTTTTTACAAGCATAGTAACAAGGCCTGATGCAATTCCGTGACCAGAAATATCAAAAATACCAATTCCATCAAGCTTGTCTTTTGATATAAAAACAATATATAAGTCTCCAGAAACTCCAGCCATTGGTTTTGAAGTTATCTCTACTTCATAATCTTTTAAGCCTGTTGTATCTATTTTATAAAAGCTTTTTTGAACAAAGCCTGCAAGGTCAATTTCCTGTATGGCTCTGTTCTTTTCTTTTTCAAGAGCTTCTGTTCTTTCTGTAACCAGGTTTTCAAGGTTCTTATTCATAAATTCAACTTCGTTTGCAAGTTGAACAAAATGCATAATGAGAATACCAAGGAAAAGGAAGATTACAATAACCCAGCTGATTGCAAGTAATAATGTATCAAATTTTTGATGGAAAATTGTTTTTGATATTATCTGGCTTACAACAGCAATCAAAAAAGGAGTTATACAAAAAATAAATTGAAGCAGTCTTTTATTTTTTTTCTTTATTGAAATATAGATAATTTTTCCAAAAAATATATATTGTAATGAAACAAATATAAAGCTTATTCTTAATCGGTCTCGGAAATCTGGAATATTAGTAGCCGTGAAAGGAATTATTATAGCAATAAGGGTAAGGAGAAAACGGAAATATTTATTATGTTTAGATTCATTATAATGCAAAAAGTCACGGGTGAATCCGACAATCATATATCCTGTTAATAGCGCTGTAGCACCCTTAAATATTTTTTCGAAAAGCAAATATGATATATAAATTGGTTTTAAGAAAGGGGATTCGCCATAGAAAAATACAAAGAGATAAAAACCTGTAAATAAACAAACTTGTGAAAAGGAAAGATTTTCAACTTCTGAACGGCGGAGTAAGTAAAGGAAAAAATATATTAAATTTATAAAGAGAAGAAGGATTGATAAAACTAAATAGATTTTAGAGTAGATAAGGGAAGAATAATCAGCATCTTTTACTGCATCATTATATTCAGAAATAAATGGTATAGACCCTATTGTACCATAACCATGACACCATAAACAAATTGTTAAAGTATTTTCTTCTCCTAAATTAATATATTCTTTTGGAATTTTAAGGGCAAAAGACATATTTCCTTCTGTAAATTCATGAGGTGGAAAAAAGCCGGTTTTACCTAAAAAATGATTATTTATATAAATTTTAGAAGCAATTTTGATTCGTCCGATATTTAAAGCTATTTCTTTATGATTGAATTCCTGAGGAATCTCAAAAGTATTTCTTATAAAAACATAACCGATTTTTGAATCAATTAAATCAGACAGCTTATTAAGATTGTTATCTGGTAATTTTTCAAAGGGAAATGGATCGCCCTTTAAAGAATACTCCCAGTTTTCATTTAAGTAAATGCGATTACTGGGAACAGTATTTTTCTTGCATGAAACAAAGAAAAAAACAGTAATGAGGAAGAATAATAGTGTTATAAACTTTTCTATTTTTTTCACAAAAAATCCAAAAAAAAAGTCTGTAATCTTAAAAACTCTTATGAAGATACTCAGATTACAGACTTTTTGTTTTAATTATTTTTAGGTTATATAATCAGAATAAATTATTCACCATCATGGTTTGCATTATGGAATTTCTGCTGATATTTTTTGAGCATAGCAACAGCATTTCGTTTTCCATTATAAACGAATCCACCGTTCCAGTATTCAAGGGCAGCAAAAAGGGCGTTGCCACCATCCTGGCTGTCAGATTCCTTTGTGCGGAATGAAACGTAGTTTGACAATTCCATAAAGTCATTGTTATGAAGACATTCAAGACGCTTTTTATTGAATTCGTTCCATTTTTCCAAATCCTGGAAGCCTTCGCCTTCATCCTGTACGATAATGTGTGCATGTGTTGGGCTGAATGAATACCAGACTGTAACCTTCTTGTTAATATCGCAGTGATTACCATGCTTTACAGCATTCTTAATAACTTCACTAATCTGCTGCTCCAGAAGATTCAACTCTTTAATTTCTGTAGGTGCTGACTGAACAATCAGCAAAGTGAAATAACGAATCTGTCTGAAGTCAGAAGGAAATTCCTTCTTCAGCATATTTGTTTTATCAAATAAAGGGTCGTTCTCGTCCGATCTGAGTTCTTTAAATTCCTGAACCATTTCAGTTCCTCCTGCAGTTTGCTTACTTTAATTAAATGATGACTTTTTTAATAATAAGTATATTATTCTTTTACCATCAATAGAGCTTCTTCGATACTGTTAGCGATAGGGAAGTAGCCCATAAGTTTAGTAAGTTCAATTACTTTTTTTACAGAACCATGAATGTTTGCAATAGCAAGATTCAAGTTCATTTTTTTGATTGTAGAACAAATGTAGATAAGTGCACCGATTCCAGATGAGTCAATGTAGTCTACCTGCTCAAGATTGATGACAAAGTTCTTTACGTTCTTTTCGAGCATCTTCATAACCAGCTCTTTAAGCTTGTATGAATTGTAAAGATCCATCTCACCGGTTACGTCAATGATGTAGACATCACCATTCTTACGTATTTTAAGTTCCATATAGAATCTCCTTTTTAATTCCTTATTAAATTATTGTATTTTAATAACCAAAAGGCTCTGATCATCATACTGCTGTGCTGTACCGCAGTATTTCTTCAAATCATCTTTTACACGATTTGATATATCTTTTGCCGCTGCACCGGCATTTTTTGTAATTACTTTTTTAAGATTCTCAATTGAATATTGTACACCATTTTCATTGAGAGATTCAAGTAATCCATCGGTACAAGTAACAAGAATATCACCTGAATTGAGCTTGAGTACAAGATTTGTAAATACTGTATCTTTTGTAACTCCCATTGGTTCACTAGGAACAGAAACCTGCTTTATAGTTCCTTCTGAACCCGAGTAGTGGAATACAGGGTTGTTTCCACAGGTAGAAATTTCTGCTTCTTTTGTAGTTGCATCATAATTGATAAGTGCAATACTTGCAAAGTGGTCAATTTTAGAGCTTTCAAGACAAATGCCTCTGTTTGCCCATGACATAATTGTAGAAGCGGACTGTGCTGTATGAACCGCAAGACGAAGAATTGCACGAATCATTATCATTACGATAAGAGAGTTCATGCCTTTTCCTGCAATATCAGCCATAACAAAGGAAATACGGTCTTTTCTTGAAACAAGAATATCATAATAGTCACCGCAGACATTTTCTGCAGGATTTGAATAACAGCCGATTGAAAGGCCTGGAATAACAGGAAGCTTTGCAGGGAGCATATCCTTCTGATATTTAGAAGCAATAGAGCCACCCTTATTCAATTCGGTGTGTTCAGCATAATCAAGGAAGCTGTAAAGCGGTTTGATAGCAGTAGAAACAGATTCTGCAAGCATAACAGCATTATCAAAATCATCTTTATTGAATTTTTCATTGTCAGGCTTACGTGCAAGTGCAACAAGACCAACAACTGAATCTACCTGTTTAATTGGCGCAAAAATATAACTTCCACAGCGGAGGAACTCTTCCGGTCCATTCTGATATACACGAGGATCCTTTACTGAGTCTGTAATAAGAACCGGCTGTCCTTCTGTAAAAATCTGTCCAAAAATGTTTTCCTGCAATGGGAATTGAGCGAAACGAAGGTTTGTTTCTACGCGGATTGGCTTATGAGGAAGGTCTTCCGGCAGCTTATATGGTGGAGGGAAGGCTCCCTTAAAGGATTTAACAGCAAGTGTGTTATCATAATCATCAGCAATAAGGAAAACACAACCGTCTGCCTTGAGCTTTTCGGTAAAAAGGTCATTACAGTATTCGAGGAAGTTTTCCATACTGTTGTTATTTGTAAAGAAGGTAGAAAGTTTTGCAATAAGATTACGGTTAATTTCGATATATCTCTGGTTTTTCTCTTCAATCTGCTGGATAACAGCTCTGTTTACCATATCGTTATCGCGGGAAGCATTGATTTCTGCGGCTTTTTTCGCAGCTTTCTTTTCTTCAATTTTCTGAGGATTTACGAATGCCTTTATAATCATATATGGCAGAAGTACTAATTCTGAGAGAATAATTGCAAAGACAACATACGAGTAAAATCCCTTAAAAGAACTGTATATTGTGCCGACAAAAATAATTCCGGTGGAAATAAAGAATACCAGGCTGATTTTCGCCTTATTTCTGAGTTTAATAATCAGAAGAAAGATGATAAGCAATGCACTGATACCTGCTGCAATTAAAAGCGGTACATTTATAAATGAATCAATGGTTAACAAAGTTTTCTCCTAAAGAATATAGTATTACTATATTATCGGCATTTTCTTTGATTTTAGCATTGAAATTTTTACCCGTCAAGAAATTGTTTGATTCTGACGGGCCTTAAAGAGGGGTTAAACAGAAAAATAAGAAACTTCCCTTATACTATCTTATGCACCTTTATACTTCCGGGATATTGTTTCCTGAATCTGTTATTGCACGGCGTAAAATTATACACTTTATGCGGTTTAAGATGCGTTTATAGACTGGAATCTTATAATGTTTCTTAAAATCAGTTACAGCCTTGTCCATTGAAATATTATCGCCGAATTTTTTCTTCAAATCATCCCAGTAACGGACAGTCCAGACGTAAAGATCACCAAGTGTGCGGCCAGGGAAGTTACGGAGAATGTATTTTTCGCGGATAATTGATACAAGAGGGAAATAAACATTAAAAAACCAGGATTTTATAGCTTCTTCCATGGTTACTTCTGTCTCTTTATTAAGATTCATATAGTATTTATGAGTTAAAATATGATTATAGATTACGTCGTAGCGTCCAGGGCTGGAAAAATCAAGGCACCAGTAATCTGTTATATCTCCAAAACAGGTTTCGCTGTAGAAAACTCTTTTTTCATAATTAATAATCTGCTTTTGAATTTCCTTCAGGGAGTCTGCCTTTTTAAGCTTAATTTCACTCTGAAGAGAAACAACCTCGGCATCTATAAACTCTGTGCCCCGGGCTTTTGCTACCGAAACACGGTGATTTCCATCTCGAACAAAGTAAAGGCCCGCAATTTCATATACTTTTATAGGAGGCAGGGTTATGTCGTTTAATGCGGCTTCATCTACATGCTGCCAGCGGTTTTTCAGGTGGGTGCTTTTTGGGAAAAAACGGTTGTCAAAATCGTTATATCTGCCTTCGCTACCAACAATTTTTTCAATCGGTATTACTTTCATTCCAACATAGGATTCGGCACTTGCTTTTATCATCTGTTTTACATCGTTTAATGAGATAAGCTTTGCCTCTTCTGGTGAAAGCAGATGCTGAATTTCATTTATAAATGCTTTTGTGTGTGCTTTATTAAAGTCTTCTTCTGATTTTGTTTTTGCGTAATCCATCTTAGTTGTCCTTTTCTTCTGTTGTGCTTGCTGTTATTGCAGCGGGAAAATCAATTACATAATGCGCGTATGCATTGACTACGGTAGAATCATAATATCTGCCGATGCGTTCTTCTCGTAAATCATAAAGGTGAATATGCCCGTGCACCATAAAAGCAGGTTTAAAACGGCGTAAAAACCAGTTATAGCATTCAAAGCCCAGGTGACAGGGGTCTTCATGGTCGTGAATATGACGTGGAGAAGCATGTGTCATGAAGATATCAAGATATCTTCCATATTTGAACTTATTATAAATCAATTTAGGTACCAGTTTTAATAATTTTCGTTTCATCTGTGCATCTGTAAACTGGCATAGACCGTTATTGTACCTCATGGAGCCTGAAGCACCCGCTATAAGCAGGGGGGTCATCTTTCCTGTCTGGGGGTCTTCAAACATAAGGTTTGTGTTTACAAAGCTTTTAAAACCCAGGTAAGTTGCTCCATGGCCGTTCATAGACTGTTCATAACGGGTCGGATTATTGTCAAAGCGGCTGTCGCGGTGGTAAAAACGATATTCTTTTAAATCATGATTTCCAAATACAAAATATGTAGGCTTATTAAAGACTGTAACAATAAAATCTACATAATCCATTGGAAGATCTCCTGCGCACAGAATGAGGTCTATGTCAGGATAAGCTTCCTTTACATTCTGTGTGTAGATTAAAGGATCTACATAGTCGGAAACGCAGAGAATTTTCATCAGTTACCAGCTTTAGAAAGTAATGATTCCAGCTTTTGTTTTTCAATCAGCTCAACAGGTCTGTTTTCCGCAAATCGTTTTGCGGCTGTATTGAAGCCTGAGCTTGAAAACAAAAATGCCTTTACACTGTTTACGGATTTCATCTGATCAAGCGATTCGTGAATTTGTGCTTCATCTACCGGCTCCGGATCCCGGTAGAATCTGATGAAAACAACCTGTTTACGTACAGCCATCCAGGATTCGTCACTTTTATTTACACCTGTAATCTGGCAGCCCCATTTTTTCTGATCCAGAGAAAGTATCTGAAGATTCAGTCCCTTAATAACTGCATTTTTACAGATATATGGAAATTCCTCATTACTGCAGGTCAGGTAATCCTTTAGATAATCATTTGCCTGAAGGTCTTTATATTCCGAAAGCTTTGCTGATACATCCCGGAAGCCCTTGTTACGTTTGTAAATAAGCTCCCACTGTTCTATAGCTTTGTCGATTTTACGGCTTTTTTCATAGCAGGCCGCAAGAAAATAACGGGCATAAAGGGTTTCTGGCATGGAATTGTCTTTGTCCAGTTCTATAGCGCGCTGGAAATCTACCAGGGCATTGTCTATTCTTCCGGCAATCATATAGCAGGAACCGTGTTCAATAATAGCCTTTTGCTTTACTTCCGGGTCTCGCTGGGCTTTTTCAAAGGCTTTTATTGCTCCCTGAAGGTCTTTAGCATCTTTAAGAATCTTTCCCAGGTAATAATAGGAAGAATAGGTATCTGGGCTAAGCTTTATGGCAATATCAATTTCTTTTTTTGCTTCGCTAAACTGCTTTGTTCTGTAAAGCATGAGGCCGATTTCCGCATGAGCCTTTGCATGTTTTTTGTCAAGCATGGCACATTTTTGCATAAAACCAAGGGCTATATCGTAACGGTTCTGCTCCTCGTAAATTCGTCCAACCTGATAAAAGTTTTCTGCATTCTGGGGATCGAGTTTTGTGAGCAGAAGAAAGTTTTTCAAGGCTTCATTCTGCTGGTTATATTTTAACAGAAGCTGTGAGTATTCTGAACGGAAGGAAAGCTCGTTGATTCCTTCTCCAAAAAGTGCATTGTCGTTTACGTTTTTATATTCAATTACAGCGAGCTCTGTTCTGTTTTCTTTTATATATGCTTTTCCCAGATAATAATGAGCCAGATAGTTTTTTTGATCTTTGGCAAGTATCTGTTTTGCTATTTTTATTGCGTTCTGTGTTTTTCCCTGTTTTATCAGGCGTGGAATAGCATCTAACTTCTTGGGAGAAACAAAGTTTTTTAATATAATGATAATAAGTGATATTATGACAACTGCTGCTATAATAATTACGACAATAAACATCCTTTTTACTCCAAAGGAATCTGATGAATAGTTATCTGCTGGATGTAAACAAAGCAGATTAAGTCTTTTCAGAATCTCTCGATAATAAGAGTAGTAAATTTATGTCAATGTGTCAAACACGAAGGTAATATATATGGAAATTAAATTAAAAGCTATATTTACATTTGCTTTTCTTTTTATAGGAACCAGTCTTTTTTCCCAGACTGCTAATATGGGAAATTCTACAGCTTCCCGTGGAGAAACTTTATTTAAGGAAAATAATGCAAAGGATGCTGTTCAGGTTCTTGAATACGAAATTATTAACGGCCAGATTTCTGACAACACTTTTAATTTTCTTGGGCTCGGTTATTATCAGCTTGGTCAGTATGAAAAATCTTTAGACGCATTTAAAAGGGGCTTAAAAGCTCAGCCCCAGAATAGCAAGCTTCTTTCATATAATATGGGAAACACCTTTTATGCCCTGAAGGATTATGATTCAGCTATCAGCAGTTATTCAGAGGCTTTAAAAGCAGATCCTTTGTTTTATGGAGCTCAGTTAAATCGTGCCAATGCCTTGCTGATGGCGGGGCAGCTTACTTCAGCCAGAGAGGATTATATTGATTTTATTACAAAATGCCCGGATGACCCTCAGAAGGAACGAATAGAATTATTAATAAAAGCACTTGAAGAAGAAATTGCCAGACGGGAAGAGGAAGCAAGACTTCTCGCTGAACAGAATAAAGCACAGTGGGAAGAATATGATGGCAGGCTTGCAGATGGAGAAAAAGAAAAGGATTTACCGGACTGGGAGCAGGTAGAGGATGGAGTTGAACAGGTAAACAATGATTCTGAAAAGCCAGAATGGGAAAGAATAAATGCGGATTCAGTTCATGCTTTAGCTGATAGTTCTGGAAAAAATAAGATTAATGAGGATGAAAAAGTAACCTACGATTCCGATTTTGACTGGGAAAAGCTTGATAATGATAATGGTCAGCCGGTATTAAATGATGAAGAGCTTGTTGAGGACCAGGAAGACTGGCTCGTTTTCAGTGATGAAGAACTTGATGAAATGAAGGAACTGGAAAGGCAATCCCGCGAAGAGCATGAAAAGTGGCTCGAAAATGAAAAAAGAAAGGCTCATGAACTTGCTACCCGCGAAGCTCAGGCAAAGCAGAAGGAACAGCAGCAGGCGCTTGAAGATGAAAGAAGAATGCGGGAACAATTAATCGAAGAAATGCGTAAGGCTGATGAAGAAAGACGCCTCGCAGAAGAAGAGAGACGTAAAAAGCTTCTTGAGGATGTTGCAAATTCTTTACAGGGAACAGATTCAACTAATCTTACTTCTGGAGCAGAAGATTTAATTGATTACGATCTGGAAGGAGAACTGGATTAAAATGAAAATAAAACGCTGGAAAGAGTTATCTGAAGAAGAAAAAAATCTCCGTTTAAAAAAAATCTGCGGTGCTGTTGCAGTAATTTTTGTAATTGTTTTATTACTTTTGCTGATGAAATGTGAAGGCTGTTCAAGTTCGAGCAGTAAAAAAAGAAACTTTTTTGATGGTAAAGGCCATGCCTACGGAGAAAGGCTTTCCGGCACTGATCTTTTTGATAATGAGTATGGAAAAGGGGTGGAGGATTACACATACAGTAATCCTGAAAATAATACAGATGAAGAGGCTCGTCGGAAAGCAGAACTGTTAGCCGCAGAAGAAGCCGCTCGTCAGGCGGCAGAACAGGAAGCAGCTGCTAAAGAGGCCGCAAAAAAAGCCGAAGAGAAGGCGCGGCTGGAAAATGAGAAAAAAGCAAAAGCAAAAGAAGAAGCTGAACGCCAGGCTTCGGAAGATAAAAAGAAAAAAGCAGAAGAAAAAGCTCGTAAAGCGGCAGAAGATAAGGCCCGCAAGGAAGAGGCAAAGCGAGCTGCCGAAGAAGAAAAAAAGCGCAGGGCCGCAGAAGAGGCTGCTAAGAAAGCAGAACTGGAAAAGAAAAAGGCCGAAGAAAGTGCAAAGGCCGCAGAAGAAGCCCGCCTGAAGGCAGAAGCAGCGGCCGCTGAAAAAAAAGCCGAAGAAAAAAAATCTGCTGAAGACGCAACGGCAGAAAGAACAAAAGCAAAGCTTGATGAAATAGTAAGACGCCTTGCAGAGACAGGTTCTGATTCAGAAAAACAAAAGCTTATAGATGAAGGTCTTGAACTGGCAAAAAAACTTGAAGCAAGCGGTCAGGACAGTGATGCTGCTCATTATATAAAAGCTCAGGAAGCCCAGAAACTCAAGGATTACAAAAGAGCTTTGAGTGAGCTTGAAAAAGCCATAGCCCTTAATGAATCAAATTATCTTTATTATTATGATATGGGAAAGCTGCAATATCTTTTAAAAAGATATCCGGATGCTAAGGCATCATTTAACCGTTCGATTGAACTTAATAATCAGTTTCCGCCGAGCGTATATAATCTGGGTTTAACTTACGTAAAACTGAATGATGAAAATAGTGCGCTTGAGTCTTTTAAGAAATCTGTAAAAATAAATCCGGAATATGAAAAGGGTTATGTTGAACAGGCGCGGGTTTATAACAGACTGGGAAAACTTGCAGAATGTGTAAAGGCTTATGATACTTTGATAAAACTTTTTCCTGATAATCTTTCAGCTATTATGGAGCTTGGTTCAGTTTATTTTCAATATGGAAAGTATGAAGAATCTGAAGCGCAATATAAAAAAGCGCTGGAAAAGCTTCCAAAGAGTGAAGAAAAAACACTTACCGCTTATAACCTTTCAAAGGTTTTGTATGATGACGGAAAGTATAGTGAAGCAGCACGTTATGGCTGGATTGCTTATGATGAAAAGGATTTCCTGTTAAACGATTCTCAGCAGGCGAATATCACATATAATTATGCCCTGATTCAGGAGAAAAACAATAAGCCGGAAGATTCAGTAAGATTATATAAAGAAGCCTTAAGCTTAAATCCTGATCATGTAAAATCAAAAATAAATCTTAGTGCTCTTTATATGGCAGATAGTAATGAAGATGTTGATAAAGCCTTAAAACTTTTACAGGAAGCTTATAACACTGACAGTCAGGATTTTAGTGTAAACAATAATCTTGGTACTGCTTATATGTTAAAAGAAGATTATCCGACTGCTGAAAAATACTACAAGGCCGCACTTGAAATTGTTCCTGATGATGAAGATGCTCTTTTGAATCTTGCAAATGCTCAGGTTAAGGCGGGTAAACCGGCGGAAGCAGTTTATAATTTCAATAAAATAACAGCAAAGAATTCGGAAAATCTTGAAGCCTTTGTAGGACTTGCGAAAGCACAGTTTCAGACTGGCGACACTCAGGGAGCCTATAAGAGTCTTTTGTATGTAAGAAGTAAAAATCCTTCCTTCCGTAAAGCCGAGGTAGACAGCCTTATTGCGGTGTTGGAAAACTAAAGCGTGAAAAATGCTTAGGTGCGCTTTACAAGCTCAAAAAGTTTTTCACGGCTGATAACTGTATAGATGGGGCGGCCATGAGGACAGTGGGGGTCTTCAAGTGTAAAAGCCTCTTCTGCAAGTCGGGCTGCTGTAATATCATCTAAAACATAACCGTCTTTTACTGCTGCTTTGCAGGCTGTCATTGCGGCAATTGATCGGATAATTTCTTCTGGTTCAACCTGTTTTACAAAAAGAAGAGTTCTCAGTTCGTATTCTGTACCAGTCCATCGCTCTGGAATTGTTTTTACTTCCCATAAGCCTTCTGCGGTATGTTCTGTTTCGAAGCCTATTCTGTTAAGCTCGTCTTTAAGTTTTTCCAGCTGCTTGTCCTGGGTTTTTGATTCTGTTTTTATTTTGTAGGGAATAAGAAGCGGCTGGCGCGGTGAGTTTCCCTGAGACTTCATAAGGCGGTCAAAAAGAATTCGTTCATGAGCGGCATGCTGGTCTATAATATAGAGACAGTTATTTTTTTCAACAAGCAGGAAGGTTCCCAGGCAGGGGCCTATATAATGTATCTGATTTTTTGAAGCTTCCGTTAACTCTGTGTTTTTAGAGGAAGCCGCGGCAAGTGCGGTCTGGGCTAGAGAAGCTTGTGAACTCCAGTTTCTTTCGGTTTGCTGGCTGCTGCCAGTTTTTACTCCAAGATATTTTGAACGAAAATCTGAAAGAAGTTCTGATTTTGTTTCAGAAGGCTTATAAGAAATATGCTTTTCGTAAACGGGCCTGGTGGCAGCAGCAGGGGAAACAGGAAGCTCAGGTGTAAAGTCAAATTCCTGACTCCTGTCTTCGTCAGCAGCTTTATCTTCCTTGAAATTTGAATAAGTATACTGATGGAAAAAGTTTCTGATACTGCTGCTTATGCCATGATGCAGGGCAGAAATGTCAGAGAAGCGGGCCTCGCGTTTTGCAGGATGAATATTAAAATCAATAAGATCCGGACGAATCCGGGTAAAAACAGCGGCTACAGGATAAGTGCCGTTTGGAAAAAAGCCCTGACCGCCGTATTCAACTGCCTGAACAAGAGAATATTCCTGTATACGGCGGCCGTTTGCGTAAATAAAAATTTCTTTTTTGTTAGTGCGACTAACAGCAGGCTCCCCGATTACAACTGTAAAAGACCATTCCGGATTTTCACCACCGGCAGACTGTTCAAATTCATAAAAAAGTTCAGGACCTTCGCTGTAGTTGTTAGCCATGACAAAGCGGTCTTTGAGAGACTGACCGGCAGGAAGATCGAGCTTTGTTTCTCCGTCCGCAACAAATCGAAAGGCAATATCCGGACGGGCAAGAGCCTTTTCAATAAAAGTGTTACGGCACATTATACCTTCCGTTGCCGGACGTTTAAGGAACTGACGGCGGGCAGGGAAGTTTTCAAAAAGTCCTTCGGATTGAACGATTGTTCCTTTGAGAGGGGCAGCTGCTTCTATTATGTGGTCTTCAGTGATGGAGGCGCGCATTTTGTATCCGCCGCTTTGAATTGAAAGACGGGCAACTGCCGCAATTGAAGCAAGAGCTTCTCCCCGAAAGCCTAAAGTAGAAAGATTCATTAAATCAATTTCGGATTCAATCTTGCTTGTGGCGTGAGGACGGGCACAGTTTGCCAGGTCATCCTGTGTCATGCCAGCACCGTCATCTATAATCCTGATTTTATCTATGCCGCCACCGGTAATTTCTACCGTAATGCTTTTTGCTCCGGCGTCTATGGAGTTGTCCATAAGCTCGCGGATTATTGCGTTGGGGCGGTCAATTACTTCTCCGGCAGCAATTTTTCTTGCTACCTCAGGATTTAGTGTGCGGACTGGTCTTTCTATGCTCATTTTCGGGTTCCGTTTACTTCACCGTCATCCTTAAAAAGGTCCATCTGAGGTGGATTTTCCTTTGACATAGGATTAGGTTCGTTCATAAGAATCTGGATTTTTCCTTCGATTTCATCCAGCTGCTTTTCCATGCCGGACGCAAGCTTTATTCCTTCTTCAAAATCTTTGAGAGCATCTTCGAGCGAAATGTCGCTGCGTTTGATATCTGTCGTAAGCTGTTCAAGCTTTGCTAAATTCTGTTCAAATGTATTCATATTCGTTTCCTCTTTATTCTACGAAATCTCAATATCTGGCGCCTGCGAGAACCCCGATACTAAAAAACGGGATGATGTTTTTTAGTATCGGAACCTCTCCGTCGCCATCCGTTTAATTTATAAAAATCAAATATCATTCAATTTGAACAACATTTGCCGTAATCTTTCCTTTCGCCGGTGTTATGAACAGCTTATCATCAACTGTCACAGCAGCGGCATCTCTCACGACTTTTCCGGATGCGTCGGTAACCATAGAATATCCGCGGTCGAAAATTGTCTGGGGGCTGGCGTTTTCCAGAACTGTACGGCTCTGTGTTATGCGTACGCGAAGGTCCCGGATTTTATCCTGAAGATTTTGTGGTAAGGCTTCGCGGGCAGCGGCAAAGCGGTTTAAAAGTGGCTGCTGAATGTTACGGAAGCGTACTTCAAGACTTTCGGGATTAAAGCTTTTTACGAGAAGACGGGCATTTTCAAGTCTTTGCTTAATTGTAATATATAAGCTGTCTTTATAGGCAGAAAGATCCTGCTGAAGGTCTGCCAGCAGGGGAACTGCCATTTCGGCTGCGGCAGATGGAGTTGGAGCGCGGCGGTCTGCAGAATAATCACATAAAGCCCAGTCAATTTCATGTCCTACTGCACTGATTGTCGGAATATGGGACTCAGCTACGGCGCGCACTACGCTTTCTTCACTGAAGGGCAGTAAATCTTCAAGTGAACCACCGCCGCGGCCTACAATCAGGACATCACAGAGCTGGTAAAAGTTTGCAATTTCTATCATTTTGCAGATTGTCTGGGCAGCTCCTTCTCCCTGAACAATAGCTGGTAGCACCAGAATATTTACGCCGGGATTACGACGTTTTGAAACATTCAGAATATCGCGGATGGCAGCCCCAGTCGGACTTGTAACAACGCCAATTGTACGTGGAAAGAGGGGAAGTTGCTTTTTACGATTCTGGTCAAACAATCCCTCAGCAGCCAGCTTTCTTTTGCGTTCTTCCAGCATTTGAAGAATATTGCCGGCTCCCGCAATTTCCATAGTATTTACTATTATCTGATAATTTCCCTGTGGTGCATAAACCGAGAGACTTCCCCGGCAGCGAACCTTATCTCCGTCTTTAGGGCGGAAGTTCAGTTTCATTGCGGCACCACGGAAAAGAACAGCCTTTATCTGAGCATTATTGTCTTTCAGGGTAAAATAAATGTGACCTGCAGCACTAGGCCGCCAGTTAGAGATTTCGCCTTCGATAGTAATAGTTCGGAAGGAAGTTTCTAAAATTTCTTTGATTAAGTCTGTAATCTGCGAAACGCTAAAAACTATATTTTGTGGTAATTCAGCTGCGTCCATTTTCCCCAACCCAAAGTGTCATGCTGAACTTGTTTCAGCATCTATTAATGAGATTCCGAAACAAGTTCGGAATGACCTTTTTCAATAATTTCAACTTACCTTATTTTATTAACTTATTCAATGAAATGCCGATAAAGAAATTGATGAAAACCATAGTAATTTTTTATGACGAAAACGCAAAATATGCCAGTCAGAAGGTTTTTAAGGGAAAATCTGCCATTGAACTGACAGCAGAATGGGCAAAAAGTCTTGATTTACCTGCCTTTACATTAAAAGCTTCAACCCTTACAGAACTTTTAGAGGCTATGAAAAAGCTCTGTGACGAAAATCAGGCAGAAAACGTTCTTTTTTCTTACAACGACCTTCCATATATTAACAAAAACCTTGGCCAGAAGATTCTTGATTCTCAAATTGAATATAAATCAGAATATACCTTTGCGGACGGTTATCCTTATGGTTTTGTACCGGAAGCTTTAAATGCCGGAACCATAGGAATTTTAGCTGAACTATCCAAAACAACTCAGAAAACACTTGGTGACCAGCCGGTTTCAAGAGAGGCTATCTATAATCTTATAAAAACTGATATAAATTCCTTTGATGTAGAAACAATTATTGCCGATTCAGACTGGCGACTTTTACGTTTAGCCTTCCATTGTGGTAAAAAGGATAATTTTATGCAGTGCAAAGCCCTGTTTGAAGCGGCTGGCGGAGATGCAGGCCTTTTAGCTGATGTAGAAAAGCTTTCGGAGTTTGCTTCTAAAAATCCTGCCTGCTTAAAAACTGTTCCGGGCTTTTATAATATTCAGATTTCCGACAAAGTGAACTTTGAATCCGTTTATCTTCCTGCACACAGTTATACCCAAAGCATAATGTCCTTTGAAAAATGTGCTGCCCTTATTGACCAGATTGCGGCCTTCAGTGAAAATGCCGTAATCAGTCTTTCGGCTTTCGGAGAACCACTTTTTCATCCGGATTTTCTGAAAATAGTAGAAAAAATCCTCTCTTACCCGGGACTTTCAGTCTTTTTTGAGACAGACGGACTTTCTGTTACAGCTGAATTATGCAGTCAGCTTGCCGCTATCGAAAAATCAGCCGCAGAACGAACTCATCAATGGCAAAAAATTATGATTGCAGTCATTCTTGATGCCGCAAGCGAGCCTGTCTATCAGAAAATACATAAAAATAGTCCTGCAGGAGCCTTCCAGACAGCGGTAAATGCGGTAAAACTTCTTCAGTCAGCTCTTCCGGGGGCTGTATACCCTCAGTTTGTACGTATGAACGAAAATGAAGTAGAACTCGAAGCCTTTTACCGTTACTGGAACGAAAAAACAAATCCTTCAGGCGGAAATCTCATAATCCAGAAATATGATGATTTTGCGGGCGAACTGCCACCATGCAAACCTGCCGACCTCGCTCCATTAGACCGCGACCCCTGCTGGCACCTCCGCCGCGACCTTACAATCCTTGTGAACGGAGATGTTCCATCCTGCCGAACCTGCTGGAAAGACAATATTACTGGAAACGTCTTTAACCAGAGCCTCGAAGAAATCTGGCATAAAAACGACCCGCTTCTTGAAAATCATATAAATAAAAAATATTGCAGCGAAGGACAAGCCGGAAACTGCAAAAAATGTGAGAAATGCGATGAATGGTATACCTTTAACTTTTAGCGAACATCAGATAAACAGAACCATAGTGGGCGGACCAAAAACAATAGATCCGTCCTCATTAAATATTTCTGTAATCCTCTTAAACAGCAGCGGCAGCCATTTTAAGCTTCATGTTTTCGAAAATCTTTTAAAATGCAATTTTCAGACAATAGTTTCAGTCGAACATGATTCAAGTAATTTTACAGACGATGTAGTTAAGCGTTTTCCAATGATTAAGTTTCTGGTTCCCCTTGAAAAAACAAGCGACGGAGATCTTATAAATCTTGCAATGAGCGAAGTTCAGTCTGATTATGTACTTGTAATACGTGACAGCCTGAATATTCCTTCAAATTTTATTCCGCCTCATCTTGCGGAGAGGCTTACTGCAGATTCTCATTATTGTATTGTACCGCGTCTTTTTGATAATCAGAAAAATTCACTTCCATGTGCCTTCAGCCCGAGTGCTGAACACACACATTTTGTCATAGATTCTTCAGCTGAAATAGCAAATGGTAAAAAAACTCTTTTTCCATTTGATTATGTTGCTTTATATAATAGAAAAAAGTTTATAGAATTAGGCGGTTTTGACTGGACCATCAATTCTCCTTACTGGCAGAACCTTGATCTGGCGCTTCGTTCCTGGCTTTGGGGAGAAGAAACTGTCCTTACTTCGCTTTTACAGTTTTCTTATATAGAAGAGCCTCCTGTAAATGACACAACTTATAATCTTGATTATCTGCGTTATTATCTCAAAAATGAACTTCCAAAAATCAAAATGGAAACAGGCTGTATCAAACGCTCGTCCTTTTTTGTTTTTCTTGGTCATTCTTCCTGTGGAATTATGGAAGCCCGCCGGCAATTTAATGCCGCAAGATATTGGGTAGAAAAAAATAAATTCCGTTACAAAATGGATTTGCAAAACCTGATTCAAAACTGGAGCCAGAATGATGAAGACAAATAGAACTGTTATCGTACAGTGCAGATTATCCTCGACAAGACTTCCAGGAAAAGCCCTTAAAGAAGCTGGAGGAAAAACTGTTTTAGCCTGGGTACTTTCTTCAATGAAACAGGTTAGGGCAGATTATTATTACGTTGCAACAGATGAAGCCTCTTATGAGCAGCTGCTTCCAGTCTGCCGTCAATATGGCTTTGAATGTTTTGCGGGTCCTCTGGATGATGTTCTTGCGCGTTTTACAATGCTTCTCAAAACTCTAAAAACAAAAACTGTAATTCGTGCTACAGCAGACAATCCCTTCTTGTTTTATGAAGCAGCCGAAGAAAGTGCGCTGCTTTTTGAAGAAAAAAATAAAAAAGGGCATTGTGATTATTTAACCTATTCAGGTTTGCCGCATGGGAGCGGAGTAGAAGTATTTTCTGCAGATTCTCTTATTAAGGCAGCTTCAGAAACTCAAGACCCTTATGACCATGAACATGTAGGGCCAGCCTTATATAATCATAAAGAACGATATGTATGCGAATTTGTAGAGGCTCCAAGACGTTATAATTTTCCGGAACTTCGCACAACAATAGATACTTATTCTGATTATCTCAGAGCACTTTCAATTTTCAGATATATGCAGTTAAAGAATTATGAAGGACCATTTACAACAGAGCAGATTCTCGAAGCCTGTAAAGCAAATATGGTGAAATATCCGGTGGTACTTGTACCTTCTGTAATAAAAGGCCACGGAACCGGTCATTTACGACGCTGTCTTGCGGCCGCTAAAGAATGCGGTGCTTTCGTTTTTATTCCGGAAGATAAAACACTTGCGGAAACAGATGAAATTGTTGAAGAGTATATAAAAGAAGGTCTCTCAAAAAATCAGATTATAAATCTGATTCCGAATGAATCTTATCTTCCGGCTATTATTACAGATACCTTTGAGCTTACAGAAAATCAGCTTAAAAATCTTTCAAAAAACAGAAGTTTAATTTCTATTGATGAAGGTTCAAAGTATACAGATTATTGTGATTATCTTTTAGATATAATTCCTTCTTATAAAATTGAACGCCTGGCAAATAAATGTGATTCAGGCTTTATTACAATGCCGCAAAAGGTACGCGAAAAAAAAGAAGAAAAAAATATCGAAAAAGTTTTAATCTGTCTGGGCGGCGAAGATCCTGCAAACCTGACTATTCCGGCAGCAATGGCCTTTATGAAAAAGTTCCCGGAAGCAAAAATTACCGCAATAGTTACAAATGAAGAAAGCCCTTATGTAGATGAAGCAGGAGGACCAAATATTGAATTTGTAAAACCAATCCCGGGTCTTCGTGAAAAATTGTTTGAATATGATATTGTTGTTACTCATTACGGACTAACAGCCTTTGAAGCAGTTTATGCGGGCTGTGGGGTAATTCTTTTACCAACAACAAATCTTCATAAAAAGCTTGCAGAAAAATATAATTTTGCTTTTGTGGATAATAAAGAGTTTTCCGATTCTTCTCTTCAGACGGCTTTAAGCTCGAAAAATCTGTATCCAGATAATTTTATTAGTGATGAAAAAAAGTCTCTCGGAGATTTTTTACGTCATCTTGCAAATGGAAAAAGAATGTGCTGTCCTGTTTGCGGAAAAATGCCAGAAAAACCGGATGCTGTTATTTCTCGAAATGAAAGCAGAACCTATAGACGCTGTTCAACCTGCGGAATTGTCTATATGGCCTTTACAACAATTGAAGATAAAAAATATCAAAAATCCTATTTCTTTGAAGATTATAAAAAGCAATATGGAAAAACCTATGAAGAAGATTTTGATTCCATAAAAGCCCAGGGAATGCGGCGGGCTGGAATAATAAAAGCTCTTACAGGCATAGTAAATACTGATTCAGAAAAAAATCTTTTTGATATAGGTTGTGCTTATGGTCCTTTTCTTGCGGCCGCAAGCGATTCCGGTTTTAATTCCTTTGGAACTGATATTTCTGATGACGCAGTTTCTTATGTTCAGCAGAAGTTAAAATATCCTGCAGTATGTTCTGCCTTTCCTGATATTGATACAGCAGAAGAATTTGGTATTGCCCAGTTTGATGTTGTGACTATGTGGTATGTAATTGAACATTTTAAGGATTTGGGAAGTGTTTTAAGAAAGGTTTCTGCTCTGGTAAAAAAAGGTGGAATTTTTGCTTTTTCAACACCAAGCGGCCAGGGGATTTCTGCAGTAAGTGATAAGGATCATTTTTATCAGATAAGTCCGACAGATCATTATACAATCTGGGAGCCTTCCAGAGCAGATTCAATTTTGAGACAGTTTGGCTTTAAGGTTGAACGGATTGTATCTACAGGACATCATCCGGAGCGTTTTCCTTCAATAAAGAAAAGTGGAGCAAAACCTGGCAGCTTAAAATGGAAGCTGGCTGAAGCTCAAAGTCATGCAAAAAGACTTGGCGATACAGTGGAAATTTACTGCAAGAAAATATAAATTAAAATAGTACAAAGGTGATGAACCTTAATTAAAGCATCTTGTAGTGGTGGGATATTATGAAAAATATTTTAATTTTAGGTGCAGGCTTAATGCAAAAACCTGCAATTTTAAGTGCAAAGGAATTGGGATATATGGTAAATGTCATAGATGCCGATGAAAAGGCTGTCGCAATTCCTTTTGCAGATACCTTTCGTAAAATAGACTTAAAGGATAAAGATGGAATTTTAGCTTATGCTAAAGAGCTTATGGCTTCTTCTGAAGGACTGGACGCTGTTTTTACAGCCGGTACAGACTTTTCCGCAAGCGTAAGCTATGTATGTGAAGCCCTTAACTTACCGGCTCACAGCCACCAGGCCGCCATAAACGCAAGCGTAAAAACCGTTATGCGCCAGTGCTTTGCCGATAAGGGAGTGCCCTCGCCAGCCTTTGTACAGGTAAGCGAGGAGGACTTATTTAATTGCGAGCCGCAGGCCAAGCAATCCATAATAAACAAAGTTCTCTCAATAATTAACTTCCCCCTTGTAGTAAAACCCGTTGACAATATGGGAGCCCGCGGCTGCCGCATGGTCCGCAATGAAGAAGAATTTATGCCCGCAGTTGAAATTGCAGTAAAGTGCAGCCGCACAGGTTATGCAATCGTAGAAGAATATATGGAAGGACCGGAGTTTTCTATTGATGCCCTGGTTTATAACGGAACATTTACAGTTACAGGCTTTGCAATCCGTCATATAAAATATCCTCCTTATTTTATAGAAATAGGCCATACAATGCCCGCAGAACTGGATAAAAAAATGCACGACGAACTTATTTCAGTTTTTGCATTAGGAGCAAAAGCCCTTGGACTTACCTGTGGCGCCGCAAAGGCAGACATAAAATATACAGCTAAGGGCCCGATGATAGGAGAAATAGCCGGTCGTCTTTCAGGCGGTTACATGTCCGGCTGGACCTATCCTTATGCTTCAGATTTAAATCTTACAAAGCAGGGAATATTAATAGCAGGGGGCAGGGAACCAGAAGATTTAATTAAACGCCGCCAGAAGGTAGACTATTGCCCAAGCCAGCTATGCCGTAACGCAGAAAAGCCATACGAGCTTTTTGAAGTTCCATGCCTCCGTACTTCCGCAGAAAGAGCCTGGATGAGCATTCCCGGAAAGGTAAAATATATTGAAAATATTAAGGATTATTCCGATAGAGCTGTTTTTGATGTTCTTCCGCGTGCAACCGTACAACTTGGAAGTCAGGTAGATTTCCCTCGAAATAACGTTGAAAAATGCGGTAATGTAATAGCCGTAAGTCATAGCAGAGAAGCCGCAATCGCAGTCGCTCAGGATGCTGTTTCTGATATTTTTATCACACTGGAAGCTGATAATGAACGTACAAACGACTTCCTTGCTGGAGCTGAGCAAAAAGATGAAAAGGATTTTCCGCCATCTGCCTTTGGAAGCCTTTCAGAACAGGCTCTTTCAGAAATAAAGGGAACAATTCCTCAAAATAAAAAAGCTGAGGATTTTATTCCAGAAGTCCTGCAGACTGCCGAGTATATAAATATGACCGACTGGAATTTTAACACAATTACTGAAACAGCTAGAAAATTCGACATTCTGCGCCCAAAGCATCCGCAGCTGGATTCAAAACGCTTCTGGTCTGCTGTAGTCCGTGGAGGAATTCAGGCCGCAGTTTACATTTCAGATACAGAGGAAAAATCGGGTAGATAATATGAAACTTAAAAAGCTTACAGCAATAATCAGTTTAATCCTGCTTACAAATCTAGTTTTTGCCGCAAATGATATTTCACTTCTGGAAGAAGGTAAAAATTCCGGTATGACAATCTACTGGGATTCCCTTTCAGAAACCGGAATGATTGAAAAAAACGGCCATCAGCTTTCCTTTCGTAACGGAGAAAAAATGGTGCTGCTGGACAGCATCAGAATGATGATAACAGATGCACCGGAGCTGCGTGAAAATCAGCTTTACGTTTCTAAAAAATTTCTTAATGATTCAGAAGAGTTTTTTAATCAAAAATCTGAGCTTCCATTTAAAGTAGGGGCAATTCTTATTGATGCGGGGCATGGAGGAAAAGATCCTGGAGCCCTCAAAACCTATAAAATCAATGGAAAAAATACAACAATTCAGGAAAAGGATATTACGCTCAGAGTTGCAAAAATGCTGGGTGAACGATTGAAAACCGCTTATCCGGGAAAGCAAATAATCCTTACACGGGATAAAGATGTATTCCTTACACTTGGTGAGCGTACCGACATCGCAAACAATGTAAAGGTTGGCGAAAACGAAGCCGTGCTTTTTATCTCCGTGCATGTAAATTCATCACTTAATAAAACATCAAACGGTTATGAGGTCTGGTATCTGTCTCCAGGTTACAGAAGAAATGTACTGGATAAATCAACCGTAGATGGAGATGATAATCTTTATAAGGCCTTAAATTCCATGCTGGAGGAAGAGTACACAACCGAAAGCATTATGATTGCTAAGTTCATTATGGACGGTCTTCAGGCTCAAATAGGAAAAGAATCTGTAGCCCGTGGAATCAAGGCAGAAGAATGGTTTGTTGTACGTAATTCAAACATGCCAAGCGTGCTTATAGAGCTGGGCTTTGTTTCAAACGAAAAGGAAGCCCTTTTATTAAATGACGAAAGATACTTGAAAAAAGCCACCCTTGGAATATATAATGGAATTGCAGCGTTTATTACACACTTTGAACGTTCTCAAGGATTTACTTCAATAAAATGACGGCTAAAGCAACCATCAATATGTTAAAAAATAAAAGCTTTCCTCTTTTTATAATTTCACTTTTAATTACAGGTCTGCTTATTTTATCCTTATTCTTTTATATTGTGACTAAACATACACATAGAAGAACCTTTATTTTTCCTTCTGCGGAGGAAGGTAAATATATAATTGAATATCGAAACCTTACAAATAATCCTAATCAGGGTGATATAAATTTATATATTGATGAGATGCTTCTGGGCTCAACTGTAGAGCGAACTAAATTGCTTTTTACCCCGGGAACAAGAGTTCTTTCCTGTTTTGAAAGGAATCATGTACTGTATGTAAATCTTTCAAAGGATTTACTTCAGATGGGAGATGGTGTTATTGAAATCAGAGAGGGGACAGAGCTCCTCAAAAAAAATATTATGAAAAATTTTTCAAAAATCGATTCCGTAGAGATTTTTATCGAAGGAAAATCTGCTTTTGAAAAATAAAAAACATTGACAAAACGGTGTACTTATTAGATAATTAATTTAATACAAGGCTACATCGAATTAGTATAAAAAAGGAGCTTCAAATGAAGAAGACTTTTGGTTTAATTGCAGCTGCTATGCTGCTTGTTGGTGGCGTTGCTTTCGCTGATGAAGCTATGCTCATCGATTTTACACTTCTGGATGCTGACTGTGTTGCTGACGACAATGGAAATCAGACACAGAACAGTCATACAGTTATGGACTACTCTGTAAGCGCTGGTGCAACTTTCACAGATGATCAGAAAAATCTTATGAAAACTTCATTGGCACTTCCAGAATGGGAAGTTAAGTTGAACTCATCTGCAAAGACAGTTTCAAGCTTAGCTGACTCAACAGTTGTTGCCGCTCCTGTAAAAGGTGAAGCAGATGTTCCATTTGCCGGCAAAAACGTAATGGGTGTTCGCATCGTATTCCCTACATGGAACTCAAATGCAAATGCTCGCATTGAGCCACCGTTTGATATTCCTGCTTACGAACCATTGGCAACTGCTGATGAAAACGGTGAACGTCAGGAACCAACAGACGAAGAAAAAGCTAGTGGAAAAACACTTTTTGAAGATGGTTATGGTGTTGTAAAGAACGTAGGAACTGTTAAGTCAATTTCTGTTACAACAATGGGTATGAACTATCCACACGGACTTTATGTTCTTATGGCAGATAATGACGGTGTTGAACGCCGCTACTTTATGGGTTACCTTGGTTTCGACGGATGGAAAGAACTCCGCTGGAACAACCCACAGTATATTTCTGAAATTCGTAATCGCGAAATTCGTGTATATCCAATCTATCCACGCGGACTGCCATTTGTAAAGTTCACAGGATTCCAGATTACACGTGACGCAGCTCACATCGGTGGTGACTTCATTGGTTACTTCAAAGATGTAAAGGTTATTTACGACAAGGCACTTCTTACAAGCGACCGCGACATTGCTGATGAAGACCTCTGGGGAATCATTGGTAAGAAGGAAAAGGCTCGTCAGAATGCTGAAATGCAGAAGTTTGGTAACAAGCAGGTTAACCGCTACCTCGAAAAGGCAAAGCTTGCTACAGAAGATGAATTCACATCTAGCTTGAACGAAGGCTCTGGATCAAACGCTCAGAGCAATGCTGGACAGGCTGCTGATGCAAAATAATCAACTTAAATAGTTGATTCCAACGCCCTGGAAGTTATTTGTAAATGGTAATTTTCAGGGCGTATTTTATTTAACCGGAACATTTTGAACTATGGAAACTGCAAACCTGATATCTAAACAACAGATTCGCCAGGTATATGAATCATATACCGATTATTTCAATGAAATAATGGCAAAGGTAATAGAACGACTTCAGCAGAATATAAAGCTTTCTGCTCAACCTACCTATAAAAGTCGTGTAAAAAGCTTTGATTCTTATTTTAAGAAGATTCTCCGCTTAAAGCCTGAGCAGATGGAAGAAAAAAAATCTCTTATCTATCTCACCGATATGATGGGAATAAGAATGATTTGTGCTTTCCTCGAGGATATAAATCTTGGCGTTGAACAGATAAAAAAACTTTTCGAAATAAAAGAAGTTGAAGTAAAAGGTGCTGAAAAAAAGTTTTCTGAATTCGGATATGAATCTGTTCATGTTCTGGTAAAAATTCCACAAGAATTTTTGCCGCCTCTAACTGGTAAATATGAAGGGCTTGAAGCTATTTCAGATGAATTAGTTTGTGAAATACAGATTCGTACCATTCTTCAGGATGCCTGGGCAGAAGTTGAACATGAATTAATTTATAAAATCGAATTCAATCCTTTCGATATTCCACTTCGCCGTAAGCTTGCTTCAATTAATGCTTCTTTGACGCTTGCTGATATCACCTTCCAGGAAATCCGTGATTATCAGAATAAACTTCAGCGGGAGCTTGATGAACGTCGCCGTTCCTTCTACAGCCTTGCCGATGGTTTCTTAAATGAAAAAACTGAAAAGAAAGAAGAGGATATTAACCGGGTAAGTCCATTTGTTCAGGGAACAATTGACGATCTTCTTCTTAAAGCAATTGAGGCTCATAACGACGGTCATCTTTCTGAGGCAGTCGATATATATACAAGAATTATTGAAGCGGTTCCAGATTCAGATAGAAATGTACTTGCGGTAATACATAAGCACCGTGGAATGGCTTTCTTTGCAATGAATAAACTGGATGATGCTCTTGATGATTTTCAGAAGAGTATCGATGCAGATCCAAAGGCCTTCCGTTCTTATTACTACAAAGGTATTGTCTATTCAATTCTTAAAAAATACAAAGAAGCTGTAGAATGCTATACAAAATCTTTGGAGATAAATGAATTTCAGGCTCATACAAATTTCCGCCGGGCAATGGCTTATTACGAACTGGGAGAATATGAGAAGTCTATGAATGATCTTGACGTTGCCTTGAAGCTTGGAATGAATCCTGATGAATGTAAACCATTACAGGAAAAACTTGTAAAGAAATTTGGCATGAATATGTAAAATATTTTAAAAATTGACGTTATGACTATTGACTAAAGATTTCGTAACTGATATATTACATAAAGTCAGAAATGACTTATGTCTCCTTCGTCTAGTGGTTAGGACATCGGGTTTTCATCCCGACAACAGCAGTTCAATTCTGCTAGGAGATGAATAAAATAAAAAAGCTCACCTGATGGTGAGCTTTTTTATTTTATTCTAGCGAGTTTTAACGTTTTTTTGCTTCGCAAAAAAACGTTAAAACTCGTGGCTGGTCCATATGTAAAAATAGTGGGTGGGGAATGGAAATATCTAAATATTTATCAGATTCAGCTCGTCAGCAAATAAAAGCCGCTATTAAAGAGGCCGGGGGAAACGAGGTTTTCTTTACCGGCAATATTACTCCAAACGGTCTCGTTGAAGCTGTTAAAATTGGTTCTAGAGGCAATACCCATACAGTTCCCGTAAACTTTTCCGATAAATGCAATTGTTCAGTTTTAATTCATAATCATCCAAGCGGCCATTTGCTTCCTTCAGATGCAGATTTGAATGTTGCCTCCGAAGCTTCTGAAAACGGCTGCGGCTTTTATATAATCAATAATTCCGCAACAGATATCTATGTAGTTGTAGAGCCGGTTCTTCCAAAAGCTGTAAAAAAGCTTGATAAGGAAGATGCAGGAGCTTATATTTCTGCCGGCGGTCAGCTATCCAAAATCACAGATGCTTTTGAAGAACGCCCTGTTCAGGTAGAGCTTTTGCAGAATATAGTAACAGCCTTCAATGAAAATAAACTTGCAGTTTTTGAAGCTGGAACCGGTGTTGGAAAATCTTATTCATATCTTATACCGGCGGCCCTCTGGGCTCTTACAAACCATGAACGTGTTATAGTTTCAACCGGTACAATAAACCTGCAGCAGCAGCTTTGCGAAAAGGATGTTCCTGCCGTAGAAAAAATCATAGGCCAGAAAATCAAATATGTTTTGATGAAGGGGCGCCAGAATTACATTTGTAAACGCCGCCTCAACGATGCCGCTTCTATTCTGGACCTTTTTGAAGGAGAAAGCGACGAGCTTAAAAAGATTGCCGAATGGGCTTCTTCTTCTCCCACGGGCAGTAAGAGCGACCTTAACTTTATGCCTACAGAAAATGTCTGGACAAAGGTTAATTCCGAAAGCGATGCCTGCATGGGAATGCGCTGTCCTTTTCATAACGAATGCTTTGTAATGAAGGTTCGTAAGGAAGCCGCAGGAGCAAATCTTATAATCGTAAACCACCATCTTTTATTTGCGGATATCCAGTCCAGGCTTACCGGAGCAGGCTATGATGACGCCGCCGTGCTTCCTCCTTACAGACACATAATTTTTGATGAAGCTCACGGAATAGAAAATGCCGCAACCAGCTTTTTCAGCGAAAGCATAAACCGTTTTAAGCTTAATAAGCAGATAAATCAGATGTACAGACACAGAAAGAATTCTGAGTCCGGTCATCTCTGCAGCCTTGCAATTCTTTCTTCAAATGAAGAAAAGGCCGGCGAAGCCTTTGAGCTTACAAACATAATAAAGCTGGCCCTTACAAATGTGGAAATTGCCGCCAAAGATCTTCTTGCAAATGAATATACAAAGCGCCTTTATGAAGCCACCGTACGGGATTTCGGTCCCTT